>NZ_VUMH01000007.1 GCF_009696265.1 Desulfovibrio porci | reverse complement strand
ATTTGTTGACTCGCAGTTGCCAGACCGCGAGACCTTTTAACAAATCAAAAGGAGTTTTGCTGTCATACTCATAGCTTTAAGCTTTTGGGAACCCCCCGCCTAGCGGGGGGTTTTCTTCATACAAAAACGGCAGCCGACGTTGCCGCCGGCTGTCGAAAAGGGAATATCCGCCGCTACGCGGGATCAGGCTTCTTTCATGCGCGTGATAAGCTCATTGAGCCGCTGGGACTGCGCGGCCAGATCGGAAACGGCCTTGGCGGCCTCGGCCATGGCTGCGGCGGTCTGCCGCGACATGTCGTTGACCTGGACGATGGAATGATTGATCTCTTCGCTGGCTGCGGATTGTTCCTCGCTGGCCGTGGCGATGGCGCTGACCTGATCCGCCGTGGCTTCCACCGTGGCCACGATTTCCTCCAGCGCCGAGCCGGACTGGTTGGCGAACTCCGTGGCCTGCTCGATCTGCTCCACGGCCTTGTCCACCGACTCCGTGCTTTTAACCGTGCTTTCCTGAATGGCCTTGATGGCGTTGCCCACATCATGGGTGGAGGCCATGGTCTTTTCGGCCAGATTGCGCACTTCGTCGGCCACCACGGCAAAACCGCGCCCGGCGTCTCCGGCCCGCGCCGCCTCAATGGCCGCGTTCAGCGCCAGCAGGTTGGTCTGGTCCGCGATGTCGGAAATCACGTTCATAATCTGGGAGATGGCCTGGGCGTGCTCGTTGAGCCGGCCCATGTCGGCCTTGACCTTCAGGGACGCCTCATGCACGGTCTGAATGCGCCGCAGGGAGCGCCCCACAACTTCGGAACCGGCCTGGGCCTTTTCCCTGGTTTCCGCCGAGGCGGAGGAGGCCGCACCGGCGTTTTTGGCCACTTCCTGCACGGTGGCGTTCATTTCGTTCATGGCCGTGGCCGCTTCGGACAGGCGCTGGGCGGATTCCGCCGCGCCCCGGTCGGACTGCTCGATCTGGGCCGCCAGTTGGGTGGAGGCGGAAGAAAGCACGGCGGCCACTTCCTCCAACTGCCCGGCGGCGGCCAGCATGCCCTCGCGGCGCGCGCCCTCGGCGGCCTTGCGGGCTTCCTCGGCCTCCTGCATGGCCTGGTGGGCCTCTTTCGTGGCCGCCATGGGCTTCCCGCGTCTTCTGCTCGCTTTCCGCAAAGAGCCGTTTGAGGTTCTCCACCATGCCGCCCACGCCCCGGGCCAGGCCGCCGATTTCATCCGAGCGGGCCGCGCTTTTTTCCAGGCTGCGGCGCTGGGTCTCGTCGATTTCAAAATGCCCCTCGGCCACGCGGGCCACGAAGCGCGAGCCTTCATCCAGCGCCCCGGCGATATTCCGGGCCACAAAGAAGATGATCAGGCCCACCACCAGACCGATGCCCAGCATCAGCACAAGGTTGCCGCGCAGCAGGGCCGCCGCGGGCGCAAGGATTTCGGCCCGCTCCACACCCACCAGCACGGACCAGTCCATACCGGGAATGGTGCGGAAATAGGCCACTTTTTCCTTGCCGTCCCAAATATAGCGCAGATGGCCGTCGCGCTGTTCCAGAACCTGTCTGACCCAGTCCAGCTTGCCGTCCTCGTCGCCGATGTATTTCTTGTTGGGGTGCATCAGCAGCAGACCCGTGCGGTCATAGACGAAACAGGAGCCGGTCCGGCCGATCTTGACGCTGTCCGTGGTTTCTTCGGCCAGGGTCTTGAGGTCCACAGTGGCGTAGAGCACGCCCAACACCGTATTGCCGTCCATGACCGGCGCCGAAATGATGGAGGTGATCTGTCCCGTGGTCTTGCTTTTCGTGTTCTGCACGGCGCTTTTGCCCTGCATGGACTGCTTGAAATAGAAGCGTTCCGCCAGATTCATACCGATGCCCTTGGCGGAGGTATGCCCGACCACCACCCCGTCAGGAGCGATCAGGGCCACGTCCGTGAGCAGAGGGAAGTCTGTGGAAGCGCTTTTGAGAGCCTGCTGCATGCCGGCCCGCAAAGAGGCCTTTTCCTCGTCGGATCCGGCTTTGAGAAAATTACGGATGCGGGCGATGGTCGCGGCATTCTTCAGCACATCCCGCAACAGGCCGGTCATGCTGTCCAACTGGCTGGTCTCACTGGCGACCAACAGATTCAGATCTTCAGAGATCTGGGCGTCCAGGGCGTTTTCCGCGCTTTTGTAGCTGAACCAGCTCACCGCGCACAAGCCCAGGAGCGCGGGCAGCAAAATAAACAGCAACAACTTGGGCAACAATCGCAATTTCATGCCATCTCTCCCTTCTTCGATCCGACGACGCGGACAGCGGCGTGAAAAAGGCGTCACAGCGCATGACGCAACCTTGACCAAGCGGCATTCGGCAAGACCGCCTGAACACAACGAAGGCCGGTGCAGATCCGGGCGAAATGAAGCCTATGCCGGATTTTCGCCGCGCGCGAAAATCCGACCGGATGCGCCCGTCAGTAAAAACGGCCTGTTACGCCGCAAAGCGGCATCTGCATGAGGACATACGGCCATCGTTGTGAAATTGGCGAACTGTTTCTCTGTGCTTTTCGCCATATCTTTGAAAAAGATTATAGCAATAGCGAATGTTCTTCCAGCCCCCGTTATTCGTTTTCTGTAGAAACACGCGGTTACAGGATGTATTTCCCTGTTATATCAAGGAAAACAAAGCCGCTGTGGAGAAGATATTTCCGACTTCCGGCTGGAATAAAAGGCAATAGTTGACATGGAGATGACAGAGAAGGCGCTTGTGGCCGCCGTTTTCGCGTTTTTCCGCTGGAAAGGCCGCCGGGAAAAGACACGCGGAAACAAACGGGGCTACGGGCGGAGCCAGAGGCGCAGCGCGTCGTCTTCGGCGTAGCGCACGTTGCCTGGGCCGAGTCCCAACTCCGCCCAGGCCGGACGCAATTCCTTGGCATGGCCCCAGAAATAGCCCTGGCAGGCGCGCGGCGCTTCCAGACGCTCCGCCAGCCGCCCTCCCGCTTCGCGGGCGGCCAGGCTCCGCACGGCCGTCAGCAGAGCCCGGCCCATGACCCGCGCGCCCAGCGCCGGATGGGCGGGACCGGCCAGAATCGCTCCGGCCAGAGAGGCCTCCGGCGCAAGGCCCATCCGGATGACCGGCCTATGGGCGGCCCGCGCCAGCAGCCAGCCTTGGGCCAAGCTGTCCAGCGTGCTTTCCATGTCCCAGGGCGCATAGTCCCCGGCGCGCCAGAGCCGGGCCAGACCGGTGCCCGCCAGCACCAGACAGGGGTAGAAACGCAACATGTCCGCGCCCGCGTCCAGAGCCCGGGCCACATCCGCGAGAAAAACCTCCGGGCTCACGCCGGGCATGCCCGGCAGCAATTGCACGCCCAACCGCAGGCCCGACGCCCGGACCAGGGCGCAGGCCCGCAGGGCCGTGGCGCCGTCATAACCGCGCCGGGCGGCCCGCAGGGCCGTGTCCGCGAAACTTTGCACGCCCAGTTCCACAACCGTGCAGCCTGCCTGCCGCAGACGGGACAATATACTCTCGTCCAGACAGTCAGGCCGGGTGGAGCAGCGGAAACCGGCAATGCGCCCCCGCGCCAGCGCGGTCGCGACGAATTCCAGACAGGCTTCCCGCTCCGCAGCGGGCAGAGCGGTGAACGTGCCGCCGTAAAAGGCCAGTTCCGCCGGCGGCAGGCCGTGCGCGGCGCGCAGCTCCAGTGCCGCGCCGGCCTTGTCCAGAATCCCGTCCGGACCGGCCTCCTGTGGGCTCCGGCCGGTCTGAATGTCCTGCGCGCAGAAAATGCAACGCGTCGCGCAGCCCCGGAAAGGCAGAAAAACCGGTACAATGGGCCGCGAACGCGCGGGCGGCGGCCAGGGCAGAGCCAGAGGCGCAAGGGATGGAAGCGGAGAAACGGACGGCATGGGGCCTCGCTGACTGCGGAATCAATGGCGAATAACTGCGCAAGCGGCCGGGCAAAAAAGAAAAATCTTGCTCAGGCCGGGACTTGCGTGTATTTATAAAAGAAAGTGTCACCTGTGTGAAGCGGATGCGCGCCATACTCCATGGCGCGGGGGATCGTCTGCGCGGCGGCGGGTGCCGCCAGCCGTATAAACGCAGCATGAACGGCCGGAGAAACTCACGATGAAAAAAACACTGACCAAAGCGGATATTGTGGAGGCCATCTACGAAGAGACCGACAAAAACCGCGTGGACGTGAAAAACGTGGTGGAGAAGCTCCTGGATATTATGAAGACCGCCATCAAGAAAGATCGCGCCCTGCTGATCAGCGGCTTCGGCAAATTTGAGTGTTATGACAAGGCGTCCCGCAAGGGGCGCAATCCGCAGACGGATGAGACCATCACCCTGCCGCCGCGCAAAGTGATGGTCTTTCGTCTGTCCCGCAAATTCCGCTCGGAACTCAACCCCTAGGGCGCTTGCCGCCTTTCAGGCGTGAACTGTTCTGCAACGGTTAATTTGAACATTACCCCCACGAAATACAAACAGTCCGATTTTATCCGCCGTAAATAAATACCATAAATGCTAAATAAAGCAAATTTTTACTAAATCAAAACGATTTATCCTTAGTGAGAAAGACAGGCTTTGCACGAAAGGAGTGTACTCTCAACAGTGTCCGACTGAAGTAAAAAGTCCGCGGTGGTGAAGCTGGAAGACAAAAGGCCGCTTCAGAACACGCCGGGGGCGACCCTCTTTGAGGGCCACGAGCAAGGGCCCACCCCGCAAAGGTTCGCGCGGGCATGTGGTTCACGGCGGCTGTTACGGCCCCGGACCGGCGGCGGGACCGAAGCATCGTTGCGTCGTCGCAACGCGCCGTGCGGGGATCCCGCGCCGGGAGTTGCCTATGCTGTTTAATTCCTATCCGTTTCTGTTCTGTTTTCTGCCCCTCCTGCTGCTGGTCTGGCATTTGACCGGCGGCTTCGGTTCCTCGCGGCTGGCCCTGGCGCTGCTGTTCTTTTCGGCCGTCTTCTACGGTCTGTGGGGCGCGGGATTTCTTCTGCTGCTGGCCGTCATGGTGGGCATGAACTACGCCTTCGGCCTGGCCCTGGCCGCGCCGGAAGGCCTCAAAAAGGGCGGTCCGCCGCTGGGGCTGTCCCGCAAAGGCCTGCTGGCTCTGGCCTTGGCCCTCAATCTGCTGCCGCTGCTCTGGTTCAAATATTCCTGGTTCCTGGCCCAAAATCTGGCCCTGCTCTTCCAGACCCAATGGGATTTCCAGCCTCCGGGCCTGCCTCTGGGCATTTCCTTCTACACCTTCATCCAGATCGCCTGGCTGGTCAGCATATACCGCCGCCAGATCGCGCCGCAGGGTCTGGTCCGCCACGCGCTCTTCTCCTCCTGTTTTCCCTATGTCATTTCCGGCCCCATCGTGCGCTATGAACAAATGGGCCCGCAGTTTGACGCCCTGGCCGGGCCCGACGCCGAAGGGCTGGCACGCGGCTTCAGCCTGTTCAGCATCGGCCTGGCCAAAAAAGTGCTGCTGGCCGACAGCATCGCCCTGTATGCCGACGCCGTGTTCAACGCGGCGGAAAAGGCCTTCCCCCTCAGCGGGGCCGAAGCCTGGCTGGGTTCGTTCTGCTATACCTTCCAGCTCTATTTCGATTTTTCCGGTTATACGGACATGGCGCTGGGTCTGGGCCTGATGCTGGGCCTGCGCCTGCCGGAAAATTTCAATTCGCCTTACAAATCCACGGGCATTGTGGATTTCTGGCGGCGCTGGCACATCACGCTCAGCGCCTGGCTGCGCGACTTTCTGTACATTCCCCTGGGCGGCAACCGGGCCGGGAGGCTCAAACAGTACCGCAATCTCTTTCTGACCATGCTCATCGGCGGGGCCTGGCACGGCGCGGGCTGGACCTTCATGCTCTGGGGGGCTCTGCACGGCCTGATGCTCAGCGTGAATCACTTTTTCCGCGCCCGGATCAAGGGTTCGCGCCTGGAAGCCGTCCTGGCCGCCGCGCCGCTGCGGCTGCTCTCCATCGCCTTTACCTTTCTGTGCATCAATGCCTGCTGGGTGGTCTTCCGGGCCCTGAGCCTGGACGGCGCGCTGCGTGTCTACACGGCCATGTTCACGGGCCCGTTCAACGCGCCTGACGGCGCGACGGCACAGGGTCTGAGCGGCGCATCCGCCCTGCTGGCCGGGTGGCTGCCCAACCACTATTTCCAGGGCTGGCAGCCCTTCGCTCTGCTGACGCTCTGCGCCGTGCTGGTCTGGGCCTTTCCCAACAGCCGCGAAATCCTTCAGGGCCGCCGCGACGGCTCCCGGCCCCGGCTGTCCTGGCGGCCATCCGGGCTCTGGGCCTCGGGCCTGGCCCTGCTGGCCTTCGCCGCGCTGATTCTGGTTTCGCGCCAGTCCACTTTTCTATATTTCCAGTTTTAGCGCCGGAGCCACACATGCGACTTTTCCGAATATTCAGAGCCAAGCCGGAGGCCGGCACGCCCCGGCACGAGCCCCGGACGCCCGCCCCCTCCCGCGTCCTGAGCGATGCGGCCTATCTGCGCCGGTATTTCAAAACCCTGCTGATCCTGGCCCTGCTGGGCGTCGTTCTGATTGTGCCCTATACGTGGTGGTGGCTGTATGAAAGCGGCGACGTGGCCGTGGAGCGCGCCGTGGCGGAACAGGCCCAGGACGGGTTCGCCCTGTTCGGCTCCGGAGTGTCCCAGGATTTCGTGGATTACAAATTACGGCTCTACGCGGCCGTCAAACCGGACATCACGGCCGTGGGATCCTCGCGGGTCATGCAGTTCCGCGCGGCCTATTTCCGCAAGCCCTTTCTGAACATGGGCGGCGTGGCGGGCAATCTGGCGGTGCTGCGCTCCACCCTGGACGCCATGCTGCGCATCCACAAGCCCCAGGCCGTGATTCTGGGCCTGGATTTCTGGTGGTTCATGCCCCAGTGGGAGGCCCGCCCCTTTGAGGACGTGCCGCCCACCAGGGGCTCCTACAATTACGGTTTCGAGAGCCTCAAAAAACCCTGGAGCTGGCTGCTGGACGGCAAAATTTCCCTCACAGAGCTGGCCGCCCCCCTGCTGGGTGCTTTCGGGCACGGGTTCAGGGCCGGGCGTTACGGCATCATGGCCCAGCAGACCGACGACGGTTTCGGTCCGGACGGCTCCTGGTACTACACGGCCGACGTTACCGGGCAAAAGCGCCCCTTCGACTATCAGTTCAGCGACACGCTCAGCCAGGTCCGCCACGGCATCAAGGCCTTTTACCGGGCCAGACCGGACCAGGAAGCCCCCAGCCCGGAACATCTGGACGCCTTTGCCGAAATCTACTGCCGGCTCAAGGCGCGCGGAATCCAGACCTTCGTCTTCATCGCGCCGCTTTCCGAGCGGGTGCTGGCGGCCATGCGCGAACATCAGGAGGGCTACCCGCACCTCTTCGCCCTGCGCGAAGCCCTGCTGGCGCGCGGCATCGACGTGCTGGACCTGACGGACCCGCGCGCCTTCGCCTCCGGCGACTGCGAATTCATCGACGGTTTCCACGGCGGGGAAGTGACCTACGCCCGGGTGCTGCGGGCCATGGCGGACCGCTGGCCCGCGCTGCTTTCCTATGTCAATATGGAGCGGCTCAATGCCGCCATCCGGGACCGGCAGGGGCACGCCTTGGTGCCCGACGAACGGCTTACCGGCCTGCCGGAAACGGATTTCATGCGCTTCGGCTGCCCCAAACGTCAACCATGAGGGGGAAATATGTCCCTTTTCCATTACGTTCTCCTTGCCGCGGCCGGTCTGGCCTGCCTTTTCTTCGACGCGGGCGCGGCGCACGCCATAAGCCAGACGGCTTCCCCCGGTCAGATGGCTGAAAAACCTGCCACCGCCGCCACGCGCGCGGTCAACGAAGCTGTGGCCGGAGAGCTGGATTTCAACGACCGGCAGGACTATGAGGACGCCCAGCGCGGCTTCATCGCCCCCCTGCCGGATCAGGGCCGCATTGTGGACAAAAGCGGCCGGGAAACCTGGAGCCTGGAAAAATACGCCTTTCTGGCCCCGGCCATGAGCCGGGACATGCCGCCCTCCCGCATCATGCCCACGCCCGCGCCGGACACGGTGAATCCCAGCCTCTGGCGGCAGTCGCAACTGGTGTTGCGCGACGGCCTGTACCAGGTCACGGAGCGCATCTATCAGGTGCGCAACGCGGACCTTTCCAATATGACCATTATTGAGGGCGACACGGGCCTGATTGTGGCGGACCCGCTGATTTCCGCCGAAAACGCGGCCGCCGCCCTGCATCTCTATTACGAGCACCGGCCGCGCAAGCCCGTGAAGACGGTCATCTATTCGCACAGCCATGTGGACCACTATGGCGGCGTGCTGGGCGTGACCACGGAAAAGGACGTCAAAAGCGGCGCGGTGCAGATCATCGCGCCCGAGGGTTTTCTGCGCGCGGCCATGTCCGAAAACGTCATGGCCGGCACGGCCATGGGCCGCCGGGCCCAGTACATGTACGGCGAACTGCTGCCGCCGTCGCCCACCGGCCATGTGGGCGCGGGGCTGGGCCTGAAGAATTCCTCCGGCGCGACCGGGCTCATCCCGCCCACGCGCACCATCGCCCGGAGCGGCGAACGCCTTGCGCTGGACGGCCTGACCTTTGTCTTCCTCCTGGCTCCCAATACCGAGGCTCCGGCGGAAATGCACTGGTACATTCCCGAACTCAAAGCCCTGACCGCCGCCGAGAATTGCACCCACACCATGCACAATCTCTACACCCTGCGCGGGGCCAAGACGCGCGATCCCCTGAGCTGGTGCCGCGCCATCAACGAAACCCTGGCCCAGTGGGGCAATGAGGCCGAAGTGCTCTACAGCATGCATCACTGGCCGGTTTGGGGCAACGCGCGGGTACGCCAAACTCTGGCCCTGACCAGCGACCTCTACCGTTACATCAACGATCAGACCCTGCATCTGGCCAATCAGGGCCAGACCATGCTGGAAATCGCGGAAAACCTGCGACTGCCGCCGGAGCTGAATCGCATTTTCGGCCTGCGCGGCTATTACGGCAGCCTGAACCACAACGTCAAAGCCGTGTACAATTTCTATCTGGGCTGGTTTGACGGCAATCCCGCGCATCTGCACTCCCTGCCGCCGCGCGAGGCTGCCCGCAAGTACGTGGAATACATGGGCGGGGCCGGGGCCGTCGTGCAGCGCGCCCGCAAGGATTTCGAGCAGGGCCGGTACCGCTGGGTGGCCCAGGTGCTGAATCACGTGATCTTTGCCGATCCCGGCAATACGGAGGCCCGCGCGCTGGCGGCGGACGCCCTGGAACAGCTGGGCTATCAGGCGGAAAGCGGCCCCTGGCGCAATTTCTATCTCAGCGGCGCGCGGGATCTGCGCGGCCTGCCTCCGGCCAGGGACAAAAACGCGGCGCAGAAGAGCAACAGCCAGTCGCGGGCCATGACTCCGGATCTCTATTTCGACTATCTGGGCGTGCGTCTCAATGCCCAACGGGCTGAAGGCCACAGGCTCAGCCTGCGGATGAACGTGTCCGATCTGGAGCAGATCTGGAATCTGCGGCTGGGCAACAGCGTGTTGCACGCCCGTCTGAGCACGGACGACCCCGACGCGGGGATCGAACCGGACGTCACACTGACCGCCGACATGCCCACGGTCATGGCCCTGTTTGAAAAACGTCTGCCCCTGGATCAGGCCGTAAAGCGGGGCATGATCCAGGGTGACCGCCAGACCCTGACGGAACTGCTGGGCCTGCTGGACAGCTTCACCCCCGACTTTCCTCTGGTATTGCCCGGAAAGGAATAATCGCGCATGTCCATTGTTTTTTCCCTCCGGCGTTTCCCGTGCCGGGTTCCGGCCGCATTCCTGGCCTTGGCTCTGATCCTGGCGCTGACCGCTCCCGGCGGCATTCCCGCGGTCCGGGCCACCGCTCCGGCGGATCAGGTTCAGACACCGCCCCAGACGCAGGTTCAGACGCCGCGTCCGGCAACGCCTCCCGCCGCTCCCAAGGCCGCGCCGACCCGCAAGAAAAAATCCAAGACACGCAAGAAAAACGCGGCGGCCCGGACCGCTCCGGCGGCAGCCGGTGCCGCCGCCGGAGCGGGCGCGACGACGCAAACACCCGCGCCCGACGCGCTCTCTCCCTCACAGGCGGAAGAAACTCCGGAGCGGGACCCGGCCCCGGCTCTGCCCGAGGGACCGGCGGGCGACGCCGCCCGCGCTTACGCCCGGGGGGATTTCCTCACGGCCAGGGATATCTGGCAAAAACTGGCCGAAGGGGGCGACGGCCAGGCCATGAACAATCTGGGCGTGCTCTATGACCAGGGCCAGGGCGTGGAACCCGACACGGGCCGCGCTTTGCACTGGTTCGCCCAATCGGCCAAGGCCGGGCACCCCTCGGGCATGAGCAATTACGGCCGCATGCTGGAGCAGGGGCGAGGCATGACCGCCAATCCCGGCGAAGCGGCCCGCTGGTTCGATCTGGCGGCCCGCCAGGGCCAGCCGGAAGCCCAGTACAACCTGGGCCTGCTGTATGAGCAGGGTCGGGGCGTGCCGCGGGACGACAAGGCGGCCGCCGCCTGGTACAGCCGGGCCGCGGCCCAGCAGCAGACCGAGGCCATGGCCCGGCTGGGGCATTTCTACCGCGCGGGGCAGGGTGTGGAAAAAAATTCCGCGCGCGCCGCCTTGCTGCTCTACGCAGCGGCTATGAACGGCGAAGACGGAGCCATCCGCGAGCTTGAGGAGATGGCCAAGGAGGGACCGGCCCGGCCGGCCGCCGTGCTCTTCGGCCACAAGCTGGACAATACCGACCGCGCCGCCATGCGCGCGGCCCTGAAAAAATCCGGCACGCCCGCCAGCCGCGAAAGCGACGACTTTATCTGCGACCTCTACGACGTGCGCCGCGTGGTTCCCGGCGCGGAGCAGATGGCCGCCTGTTACGGACCGGGAGCGACCGCGCCGCTGGGTTTTCTGAAAATCGACTATGCCGCGCCGGATAAAGCCACGGCCGGGCGCATCCTGCGCATGGTCGAAGAGCGCTTCGGCCCGCCCTCGGCCGGGGAGGGAGACGACGCCCGGCTCTGGAATCTGGGCTCCGTGGTGGTGGCCACCCAGTACGCGCCTACCCACCGCCAGATGAGCCTGATGTACATGGTGCCGCGCGTCTACCATCTGACCCGGCGGCCATGAGCCGGGCAGACAGAACGAGAAAGAGCACCGGCTTCAGACGTTCCGCAGGATTGTTGTTTTTTTGCCATATCCGCCGTTTCCGCGCGAACGGCGTTATCAAATGTTTTTGAACCGAAACCGGCCGCTGTCTTGCCCCTACGAAAAAACGCCACCCTGCAAGATTTCCGCAATGCCGGTCCCCCCGCCCGCATTCCGGCCGCACGGCGGCGTTCCCGGCAACCGGAAAGTACCGCTGCGGCCGCCGGCCAGCCAAGAGCATCCGCTGGACGGGGGAGGTTCTTTTGTCTATTATGTTGAATAATCACAATGTATTTGTATTTTGGTGAGATGGAGGCTTCATGGTGGATGACAGCGCGAAAAGCGGCCTTGCGAAGCGTATTCAGGTCAGACAGATCAAACAGACCATGGAAAAAACCGTGGCCGAGAGCAAAAATCAGGACAAGTCCTATGGCGAGGCCGTCATTGAGTATCTGCGCGATAACGGCCAGATCATCTGCATTTCCGACGACAACGCCTTTATAGATCTGCTGCGCGAGGTCGTCTGCACGCGGCTGAAAATGCCCACGGGCTGCCTGACCATCAGCAGCAACGCCGACATGCTGCTGCATACCGTGCGCCAGATGATCTCCACCAAGAACGCGCCCCTGCTGCTCATTGAACAGACTCTCAGAAACCGGGACATGACCTACCTGCTCCGTCAGCTCAAAAACGGCTTCCCGGAGCTGTGGATCATCATCGTCACCCACGAGACCAATAAGCAGCGTTTCGTCCTCCTGCACGAGAGCGGCGTGGACAACTGCATCGTCAAACCCATCGGCGTGCAGGCCCTGCTGGAAAAAATCGCCCTGACCATCAAGCCCCACGGCAAACTGGGCCGGGTGCTGGAATGGGCGCGCACCCTCATGGCCCAGGGCGAACATCTGCGCGCCCTGCAGGTCTGCAAACAGGCGCTGGATCTCAAGGCCAATTCGGCGGCGGCCCTGCTGCTCATCGGCGATATTTTCCGCGCCATGCAGCAATACGACAAGGCCTGCGAAGCCTATGAAAACGCCAGCCGCACCTCTTCCATGTACCTCGAACCCCTGCGCAAGCTGGCGGAAGTTTACGCGGATACCGGCAATACGGCCAAACAGCTGGCATGCCTGGAGCGGCTGGACGAACTCTCGCCCCTGAACGTGGAACGCAAGCTGACCATCGGCGAACTCTACCTCCAGCTGAACCGCCCGGAAAACGCCAAGAAAATTTTTGACCAGGCCATGCTTCTCTCGGACCGCGAAGCCACGGAATACGTCTCGGGCGTGGCCTTCCGGGTGGCTGACGTCTATATGGACAAGGATCCGCAGACCGCAGCCTCCTTTTTGCAGCGCGGCCTGGAGGCCAAGAAGGGATTCTGGGGTCCGGAAGATATGCTCACCTTCAACCGCGTGGGCATTCTGTTGCGCCGCGCCGGCAAATGGCGCGAAGCCGCCGAGGAATATCTCAAGGCCCTGAAGGTGGCCCCCAACGACGAAAACCTGCACTACAACCTGGGCATGGCCTATCTGGAAGGCAAAGACTTCGAAGCCGCCCGCTCCTCCACGCTCAAGGCCCTGGCCCTCAACCCGGACCTGCCGCGCAAATCCTCTCTGGTCGCCAGCAACCTGGCCACGGTCTTCGTACAAACCGGCGACAACATGCACGCGCTGCCGCTGTTGCGTCTGGCTCTGGAGCAGGACCCTGGCAACGGCACGGCCAGGGACATGCTGGCCCAGGTCGGCCAGGCGGACCAGACCAGCCGGGGAGAAAACTGATCCCACAATCCGGGGCCGCCCCCGTCCCTGAACGGAGCTTTCTGCACCGGCGTCGTCAGACGCCGGTTTTTTTGCGCCCGTCATCCGGCGGCGCGGACAGGACATTTTCACTGATGCGTCTTCGTCATATGTATTAAAAAGCATATTCCTTACTTAAAATACAACCTCTCTGTTATGCAGCAACAAACATATTGCGGATCATTGCATATACGCTATAGTTCAGCATACGTGTAGTGTATTCCGATTATCGCATCCTTTTCATACAGCCGAGGTCGCTATGGACAAAATTTTACGCATCAATGTAGACGCCGAGGGCGGACCCAAGATCAGGGAAGAACGTCTGGGCGAATATGCGGGGCTTGCGGGGCGCGCCCTGACCACCGCCGTCATCTGCAAGGAAGTGCCCCCCACCTGCCATCCCCTGGGACCCGAAAACAAGCTGGTCTTCGCGCCCGGCATGCTCTGCGCCACCACGGCGGGCTCCTCGGGCCGGATTTCCGTAGGCTGCAAAAGCCCGCTCACCGGCGGCATCAAGGAATCCAATGCCGGCGGCACCGGCGGCCAGTATATGGCCCGTCTGGGCTATGCGGCCATCATCATCGAGGGCCAGCGCCGCGGCGACGATCTGTACAAGGTCGTCATCAAGGCCAGCGGCGTGACCGTGGAAAAGTGCAATGAGCTGGCCATGCTTTCCAACTATCCCTGCGTGGCGAAACTGCGCGAGGAATACGGCGAAGGCCCCGGCTTTGTGACCATCGGCACTGCCGGTGAAATGCGCATGTGCAATTCCACCATCTGCTTCACCGACCCCGAAGGCCGGGCCACCCGCCACGCCGGGCGCGGCGGCGTGGGCGCGGTTATGGGTTCCAAGGGCATCAAGGCCATCGTGCTCGACCCGGCGGATACCCCGGTCATGCGCAAGGCCCGGAATGCCGAAGCCTTCAAGGACGCCTGCAAGCGCTTCGCCAAGGGCATCACCTCCCATCCGGTCACCGGCCAGGGCCTGCCCGCCTACGGCACCAATGTGCTGGTCAACATCCTCAACGAAGCCGGCGGTCTGCCCACCCACAACTTCAAGGAAGGCCGCTTCGCGGGCGCGGAAAAAATCTGCGCCGAAACCATGGTGGAGATCCAGAAAAAGCGCGGCGGCAACCCCACCCACGGCTGTCACCGGGGCTGTATCATGAAGTGTTCCGGCATTTGCGTGGACGAAAACGGCAAGTATCTCTCCAAGCAGCCGGAGTATGAGACGGTCTGGGGTCACGGCGCCAACTGCGGCGTGGACAATCTGGACGACATCATCCGCATGGACTACCTGGAAGACGACTACGGCCTGGACACCATTGAGACCGGGGCCACGCTGGGCGTGCTGATGGAAGCCGGGGTCATTCCCTGGGGCGACTCCAAGGCCTGCATGGAAATGATCCACGAGATCGGCAAGGGCACGCCCATGGGCCGCATTCTGGGCGCGGGCACGGCCACCACGGCCCGCTGCTACGGCCTGGAGCGCGCTCCCGTGGTCAAGGGCCAGGCCATGCCCGCCTACGACCCGCGCGCGGTCAAGGGCGTAGGCGTAACCTACGCCACCACGCCCATGGGGGCGGACCACACCGCCGGTTACGCCGTGGCCACCAACATTCTGGGCCTCGGCGGCAAGGTCGATCCGCTCAAGCCGCAGGGCCAGGTGGAGCTCTCCCGCAATCTCCAGATCGCCACCGCTGCCCTGGACTCCACGGGCTACTGCATCTTTGTGGCCTTCTGCATTCTGGACCAGCCCGAAACATTCCAGGCTCTCATCGACACTCTCAGCGCCTTCACCGGTCAGGAAATGACCGGCGACGACGTGGTGGCCCTGGGCAAGAACATCCTCAGGCAGGAACGTGAATTCAACGCGGCCGCCGGTTTCACCCGCGCCCACGACCGCCTGCCCATGTATATGCGCCGCGAACAGCTGCCGCCGCACAACACCACCTTTGACGTGAGCGACGAAGAGCTGGACAGCGTCTTCAACTTCTAAAAAACGTATCATGGCGGCCGGGTTTTGCCCGGCCGCCCTTTTTCGGATACTATCATCTCATGCCGGACGACCTGTCTCAGCTTGAATCAGCCATCCATGGCGCGGCCCGTGACGGCCGCATCACGGAACAGACCCTGCTTGAACTGGCCTCCGCCGCCGGGGTGGACCTGCTCGCGGCCCAGCGGGCCGCCTGCCGCGTCGGCATCTGGCCCGCACGCTATGTCCGCAACGCCCGGCAGCTCTCCCTCCAGGACCAGCTGGCCCTGCTGGAAAGCCGGGTCCTGCTGGTGGGACTGGGCGGTCTGGGCGGCTGGCTGCTGGAACTTCTGGCCCGCCTGGGCGTGGGCGCCATTACCGGCGTGGACGCCGACCGTTTTGAGGAATCCAATCTGAACCGCCAGTTGCTGGGCGACGCGGACAACCTGGGCCAGAGCAAGGCCGAGGCCGCCGCCGCGCGCATGGCCGTGGTCAATCCGGCAACGCATTTTACGCCTGTGGCCCGCTTCGCGGACGAAGCCCTGTCCGTCCGTCTGCTGCGCGGCATGGATCTGGCCCTGGACGCCCTGGGCGGTCTGGACTGCCGCCTGCCCTTGCAGGAGGCCGCCGCCAGAGCGGACGTACCCCTGGTCAGCGCGGGCATCGCGGGCCTCACCGGCTGGGTGGCCGTGGTTTTGCCCGGTCGGCCGGGTCCGGTCCAGTGGCTGGGAGCGGGCGCGGCGGAAAGCGCGACCGCGCCCGAGGAAGAACTGGGCAATCTCGCCCCCACGGCGGCCATGGCCGCGTCACTGCAAGCCGCCGAAGCCCTGAAGCTGCTCACGGGACGCCCTCCGGCGCCGGGCATGTTCATTTTTGATCTGGCGGACGGCGACGTTCAGCGCATCCGCCTGTAAATCCCGCCAGCCGCCGCATTAAGGAACGATTATGCGATTGAACGTCAAATGTTTCGCCACCCTGGCGGAAAAAAGCCCGCCGGGCGGCGTCTGTGAACTGCCCGAAGGCGCGGACGCGGCACGGCTCATGCTTACCCTGGGCGTGCCCGCCGCCGAGGTAAAACTCATCTTCATCAACGGCGTGGCCGCCGAACCTGACGCCGTGCTCCACGACGGCGACCGGGTGGGACTTTTCCCGGCCGTGGGCGGGGGTTAGGACACCTCACCTGAAGAAATCCCCCCCAAGACGCTTCATTTCCATCCGCCTCCAGTCCGTCTCAAACCGGCAACGCCGGATATGATCAATGCGGCGGCGTCAGAACGCTGATAAAAGCGTTTTGGCGCACATGGCCAGGATGAGGAAAAAAACCAGATTGCGGAACAACGCCGGTGGGCAGCGGGCCACAATCCGGCTGCCCAGCCAACTGAAGACCGCAATGACCGGGATCAGTTTCAGGGCAGAGATGATCAGATCGGGCGGCAGCATGCCGTTCAGGAAAAAGCTGACGGCCCTGACGAAATTGCTGATCAAAATCAACACGCAGCAGGTGGCGACGAAAACCCGGCTCTCCAGTTTGAGATGCACCATACTGAAGGCGTAGAACACGCTGCCCGCGTTGACGACATTGAACACCCCTCCCAGAAAGGAGGCCAGATACGCGGGTATGGCCGTTGCCGCGAATGAGGCCGGCAGACGGGCAGTCAGATGGTGCAGCCCCCTGCAGGGCAAAAGGTTGCTCAGGGCATAAGTCACGCCGATGACGCCGATCACTGTTTTCAGCGTATTGGCGGGCAGATGCTGCACAGCGAGGCTGCCGCACAGCACGCCGATGACGGAAAGCCCTGCCATGACTGTCAGGACAGGGGGGGCGATCCAGCGCTTCCAGTGACAACCGACAGCTATGATGTCCATGAGGAGCAAGAGCGGCGCGGTGGCGGCCAAGGCTTTGAACGGGTCGAAAATCAGGCTCAGGGCCGGAAGCAGAAAAAGCCCGGCGCCGATGCCCGCCCCACTTTTCAGAAAGGCGGCGAAGGCCGTAGCGACAAATAGAATTGTCAATTCCGCGCTTGTCATACATCCCTCAGAGGCGCTGCGGCCGCGACAAAGAAAAAGGCCCGATGGAGCCTTGCCTTCTCCATCGGGCCGGGGACGGGTTGGGTTACTTTTCAATGAACGGCTGGAGCAAATCCTTGAGGATCGCTTCGCGCCTTTCAAATATCTTGAGCATGGCCTGGCGGTCCAGTATGCGGTACGGGACGCCGGTCTTCTTCATGTTTTCGATCACGATGGGGTCGTTGAACATTTCGTAAGCCTTTTGGGCGGCCTTTTCCACGATAGCCTTGTCCACGCCTGCGGGCAGAGCGTAGCCGCGGAAGTTGGTCGTGGCATCATCCAGAGTCTTGTAACCTTGTTCAATGAAAGTCGGCACCTCGGGCATAAACTCGTGCCGTTGCAGATCGGCGATGCCCAGGACCTTGATCTTGTCCGGGGCGCGCATGGCGATGGACAGATTGTTGAAGCTGCCCATGACCTTGCCGGCCAGGACAGATTGCAGCGCGTCAGAGCCGCCCTTTTCAGGGATATAGGTCAGATTGATCCCCGCTTCTTTCTGTAAAAGCAGAAGGGCGATGTGATGACCCACAAAGAGGCCTGAACCGTTCAGGGTGACCTTGCCGGGATTCGCCTTGGCGTAGTTCACCATGTCGGCCACACTGTTGAAGGGTGAATCCTTGGCTACGAAGAGCACTACCGGGTCCGCCGCAAAGTTGGCCAGCGGCTCAAGCGTGCGGATGCTGTACTTGGCGTTCTTCTTGACGATGGATTGGGCGATGAAATTGGGCAGGTTGTAAACAGTCATGGTCAGGCCGTCGCGGCTGCCCCGGTCCATGAACCAGTTCCAGCCGGTCAGACCGCCCGCGCCCGCCTTGTTCAGGATAACGATGGGCTGGCCGAAGTATTTTTCAGCGGGCATGGCGCAGATGCGGGCCTGCACGTCGGTCTGGGAGCCGACGGAATAGGTGCACACGGCGGTGATGGGCCCGGAGGGATAGCCATCGGCCGGGCCCGCGCCCGCTGCCGCCGGCAACAGCAGGAGCGCAGCGGCCAGCACAACGCGGAAAATGCGGTTCATACCATATCTCCTTTGTTACAGATTAAACCCATGAAGTTCCCTGCGGGAACCGGACAACCTTTAAAACTGCATAAAGCCCTTGGGGATCTGGACGGTCAAAGCCACGGTAAAAAGCAGATACAGAAAACCGATGCAGACAAAGGCCACAAGCAGCCGTTTGAGCGCGCCCACGGGAGTGATCGCCATGGGCTGGGCGATCAGCGACGCGACTGTCAGGTAGATGAAGGATGCCAGATAGAAGCCCATCCACTCCAAAACGGCGATATACAGCACCGTGAGGGCGCACAGGACGCCCACCCGTTTCAGCGGATAACCCTTGAGCGTCAGTATGGCGTCGATCTTCTGCCTGTTGCGGAAAAAGGCCAGTATGTACTGTCCCGCATTGAGGAGCCCCATCAGGTACAAAAGGAACCTGGGGACCAGCAGGGATTGCTCGTCTTGCGGACCGTCCATCTGGAAGGCGAAGAAAACGATGATGAGGGTCATGGTCAGAGCGGCGGCGAATTCCCTAGGCATGACTGGCCTCCTTTTGCCGGGCGGCGAGCCTGGCTCTGGCCCTGCGGGCGAACTTGACCTCGCTGTATGCGGCATAGACCAGCGACAGCAGGCAAAGGCCGACGAGAACCTGGTTCAG
The DNA here is from genome assembly GCF_009696265.1 of Desulfovibrio porci. Lineage (NCBI taxonomy): Bacteria > Pseudomonadati > Thermodesulfobacteriota > Desulfovibrionia > Desulfovibrionales > Desulfovibrionaceae > Desulfovibrio > Desulfovibrio porci. The sequence goes on along the minus strand of NZ_VUMH01000007.1, from coordinate 141,641 downwards.
CGTACCGCCGAAGAAATATTGCCACATCCCCACGTCGGTATTGGCTATCATCCTGCCGCGCAGGAAGTTCTCTTCCGCCAGAGGACCGAGGATGATGCCCAGCACGATGGGAGCGCTGGGAATGCCCAGTTTTTTGAACAGCAGCATCAGCGCGCCCAGGCCGAACATGATCAGCACGTCCTCGAAACTGTTCTGCACGCAATAGGAGCCGAAGACGCAGAGGATCATCACGGTGCCGAACATCATGTAGTTGGGCACATTGCTCACGACATGCGTATAGCGCGAGGCGAGGATGCCGAAGCCAAACATGAAAAACTGGGCGATGAACATGCCGATGATGAAGGGATAGGTGATGTCGGCATTCTTGGTGAAAAGCTCCGGTCCGGGGAGCAGCCCCTGGATCAGCAGGCCGCCCAGAAGAACGGCGGCCGTCGGGCTGCCGGGGATGGACAGGGTCAAAAGCGGGATACAGGCCGGAGCCACGGTGGCGTTGTTGGCGCATTCGCTGGCGCAGACCCCCTCAGGATCGCCCGTGCCGAAACGTTCCGGATTTTTATCCATCTTCTTCACCTGGTCATAGGCCATCAGACCCGCCACCTGCGCGCCCGCCCCGGGGATGACGCCGATGATGGTGCCGAGGATGCTGCCGAGGGTCAGGGTACGCAGATATCTGGCATGGTTTTTGATAACCTTGAGCAGAAGGCCGCCCTTGATCTGTACCTTCATTTTTTCAAAAACGACATGTGAATCCTCCATCATTTCGACCACCTGCGGAATGGCGAAGAGGCCGATAAGAGCAGGCACAATGGCTATGCCCGCGGTCAGCATCTCATGGAAGATGAAGCGGCCCTCTCCTGTGACGTTGCTTTCGCCTATGCAGCCCAGGAAGAGGCCCAGAGCGCCGCCGAAAAGACCTTTGAGCATGGCCCCTGAAGAAAGTCCGGCAATGACGGTGATGCCGAAGACGGTTGTCCAGAAAAGTTCGGAGGGGCCGAAGCGCATGGCGAATTCGGACATGGGCGGCGTAAGGAAGATCAGTGCGAGAGCCCCCACAACACCGCCGACCAGGGAGGAAACGAACGTGGTGTACAGCGCTTCCTGCGCCCGGCCCTGTTTGGCCATGGGATAGCCGTCAAGCAGGGTGGCAATGGAGGCGGGCGCCCCGGGGATGCTTAACAAAATGGCCGAAATGGAGCCGCCCGCCACGGCGGAAGTATAGACCGCACCCAGCAGGAGCAGGGAAGGTACAGGCGGCATGTAGAAGGTAAACGGCACCAGCAGGGCCACGGCCATGGTGGGACTCAGCCCCGGCATGGCTCCGAAGAAAAGCCCGCCGACCGACCCGCAAACAAGCACCAGAAAGTTGGACCAGGTCAGGACATTGGGTAAATACTCAAGCAGTTGTTCCATGGTCAGTGCTCCTCGATCAACTTTACGATAAACCCGGCTTACCGGCTTTTAACGTTAAAGTTGACGCATCCGTCGGCCTTGATCTTGTCCACCAGGCCGGATTCCCAGTCAAAATAGTCTTGCATGGCTTCTTTTGAGGCGTTGACGTCGGTATAGGGGCGGTACCAGATATCGTCTTCGGCGCACAAGGCGCAGGGCATGCCTGTTTCAAGAGGCAGGCCCGCCCTTTCCCAGGCAGGGGTGCCGCCCTGGATGAAGCTCACAGCGGCGTCCGGCCAAAGAGCGCGCGCGTCTTGCGCCGCCAGCGCCGCATGGGCGCTTTGCTCGGCGGTCAGGATGATGCGCCCGGCCTGAGGGTAGAGAGCGCGCACCCGCGGCAGATACGCCCGGGCGACCCATTTCGCGCCGCATATATGGCGGGCCCGATGCAGGTTGCTGGCTCCCACATTGATGCACAATATCCCGGCCCGGCTTTCCATCTGCCGGGCCGCTTCCTCGGCGCTGACGCCGCCTGCGGGGGCGCGGCCTTCGGGGCAGTCCCCGCCCTCGGTCAGCCCCTGGGGGGCCAGCACGGCGGCATTGAAAATACCGCCCTTGAGCACGAAAACCTGAGGCAATCCCATCTGCTGCAACCAATGAGCCGTCATGATGGCGCGCAGTTCGTCATCGTCCATGAGAATGTAGCGCCCGTTGCGCACGGCCGCGTATTCGTCCGTAGCCTGGACCAGTTGGCCGCCCTGGGCGGAGATCGAGCCCGGGATATGGCCGGACGCGTATTCCCGGGGCTGGCGCACGTCGAAAAGATAGAGCGTCTTGTGGCCCGCTTCCGCCTGCCAGGCGGCAACCTGCCGCGGGTCGACGAAGCGGACATGGTACATTTCGGCCACCTTGCGGATACGCTGTTCGGCCATATGCCGGCCTTCCTCCGTGATGGGAGGCACCGGCCGGGTGGAACCGTATTCCAGGTCAAAACCCGCAAGCTGCCAGTTCATGGTGCCGCCCTTGAGGGCCACAACCCGATTGGGAACAGCGGCGTTGAGCAAAGTCTGCGTGCCGATGATGCTTCTTGTCCGCCCCGCGCAGTTGATGATGATGGTCGTGCCGGGATCTTTGACTACTTCGGCCAGACGGTAGGTCACTTCGCAACCGGGCAGATTTATGCTGCCCGGAATGTTCATATTGCGGTATTCGCCTGTGGGCCTGACATCGATGACAATGGTCCGGACCCGGATGTCGTCGAGCAGTTCCTTGATTTTTTCGGGGGGTAGGCGCGGCGTTTGCTGCACGACTTCAACGTATTCGCCAAAACCCTTGCTCAGGGCCCCGACCCCGTTAACAGTGACGAAACCCGCCTCCCTCCATGCCTTCAGGCCTCCGCCAACGACGCGGACAGCGCGGTAGCCCATGGCCGCCAGAACCCGGGCGGCACGTTCACCACGATTGAGGTCTTCAGACAGACCGTCATCCATCACAAAAACAGGTGTTTTCTTGCAGGGGACGAGCCTCTCGACCATCAATTCCAGTCTGCTCAGAGGTGCGCAACAGGCCAATAAAATATGCGCTCTGGAAAATTCTTCTTGCTCCCGCACATCAAGCAAGGCAAATTCCGTCTCTCCTCGCAATGTGTTATGCAAGTCATGTACAGAAATGTCGGCAGCTACAGTAGTCATACATGGCTCCTTCTGGACAATGCATTATCCTGTTGACGAATAAAAACACCTGTATACCGGTGCGGTATGTTGCTGTTTCGCATAAGCAGGATTTGTGCCAATGTTCACATAGCCTTATTTTTTCTATAACACACTTAATTTACTATATTTTAGCAAAAATCCCCTTGAGGCTTGACGTTACCATCACTGAGAATATATGCATATTTTGAGATTTTTTCTTTTTTTTAAGAATACGGTTGCGCAGAAATTCTGCTCGCCGGAATATGACTCTTGCTAATATTTAAAATGACCTGTGACGCAAAGTCCAGCATGCTAAAATTATAATGTTGTTTATAATTGGCAAAAATAAACTTCTTATAATATTTCATTTATCGAAAGGTATATGACAATGAAGCAGGAAAAATATCGCTTTGCCCTTCTCGTACATTCATATGAAATAATCGAAGAATGCAAAAAGGCCATGGACAATTCGCCTGATGAGATCCGCTATGAGCTTGTCGATTTTGAAACCGGACCGAAAATGGCGCGCGAATGTCTTGATAACGGCTTTGAAGTGATCTTGTGCCACGGTGGTACGGGTGACACCATTTTCCGCTCCGTGCCGCATTCCGTCGTCAAGATCGAACGCTCCGACATGGACGTGCTCAGAGCCTTGCGCGTGGCGAAACAGTATTCCGACAAGATCATCCTGGCATCATACCAGGATGAATTTCATGACACTATTGCTGTGGAAATGGAACGTCTGTTGAACATCAAGGTGCAAAACGCCACCTATGACTCACCGTCAATGATGCGGCAAGCCATACAGCAATGCGTACTGCAAGGCTTCAAGGTGCTCATCGGCGGCGGCGTGAGCAAGGCCTGCATGGAAGAATACGGCGGCCGCGGATTCATCATCAAGCCCACGCACCGAAGTATTCAGCTGGCGTTCAAGCGCGGCCGCCATCTTGCCCATTCCCAGCGCGAGGCCAAACGCCGCAACGGCAACATGATGATGATCATGGAGCATTTGCAGGAGGGCGTGCTCTGCATTGATTCGGAGCAGCACGTCCTTATTGCCAATAAAGCGGCTTACCAGTTGCTCAAGGTGCCGCCTCAGGCGGATGAAACGTTTTTCAGCTCTTTTTTCCAGCCGCTCGGCCTTCTCGACACCCTGCAGGATCTGACTCCCCGGGAAAACAAGCTGGTCGACCTGCGGGGCGAGGCCTTCATCGCCACAACATATCCGCTTATCTTGTATTCCGACACGCCGTGCGCGGTCAGCCTTTTTCGCGACACCCCGTCACTGCAGAACATCAGCAACAAAATCAACAAGGAGCTTTACTCCCGCGGCTTGTCCGCCCGCACGACCATTGACGACATCAAGGGGCAAAGCCAGCCGGTGCGGCTAATGAAAGAAAAGCTGCGCCAGTATGCGCCGTCGGACGTGAACATATTCATCCAGGGAGAGACAGGCTCGGGCAAGGAACTGGCGGCCCATGCCCTGCACGCGGCCAGCCTGCGGAAAAACAAGCCCTTTGTGCCGGTCAACATTTCCGCAGTGCCCGTGCAACTGATTGAAAGCGAACTCTTCGGCTATGAGGAAGGCGCTTTTACCGGGGCAAAACGCGGCGGGAAAGCCGGTTTTTTTGAAATGGCTCACAAGGGGACGCTTTTCCTGGATGAAATCGGCGATATCAGCGAGGAAATCCAATTGCGCCTGTTACGCGTTCTTGAGACGCGGGAGGTGCTCCGGGTGGGCGGCAATCGCATGTATCCCGTCGATGTGCGCGTTATCTGCGCCTCCAACAAGCCTCTTCTCCAGTTGGTGCAGGCGGGCCTGTTCCGCATGGATCTCTATTATCGCTTGTCCACATTCAAGTTGAGCGTGCCGCCATTGCGTCGCCGTCTCGAGGATATTCCCATCCTGCTGAATGATCTGCTGAAAAAATACCATTGCGGCAAAAAGGCGTTATCCGCGCCGATCCTGGAATGCCTGCGCCGCTACCAGTGGCCGGGCAATGTGCGGGAACTGTTGGCTATCATGGAAAACTACCTGCTTCTTCTGGGGGACAATCCGCCCGATCCGGCGTTGCTGACCAGCATTATGAACGAGCATAGCACGGACAGCGTGGAGGCCCTTCCCCCGGCAACAGCGCCCGCTTCCAGGCCGCGCCGCAGCCCCCTGCCCTTTTCTCCGCAAGAAGCGGATCCACCGGCGGATCCGCGCCGGACGCTCAAGCAAAGTCTGGACATGGCCCGTGACGCTATTTTGAAAAAAACCATGGACTTCTATGGCGGGGACAAAAAGCAGGCGGCGCAACACCTCGGCATCGGATATTCCTCCTTGTGCCGTCTGCTCAAAAAATACTGAAGGCGACTATGCGCAGGAACGGTCCGCCATTGCCGCCGCAAAAAAAGGCTTGCGGAAAAACGCAAGCCTTGAAAATTCCCCAAAAAACGGCTCAGTTTACTGCCGCCAGGGCGCTTCACTCCTGAAATCTGACGCCACACACCGCGCTTGCGTCCCGTCCGGCCCGGCGCTACGCTGTATCTTCTCGCCGCCCGGCGGCGTTTTTTCTGACGGGGAATGCCATGGTTATTTTCGCGGCCATGCTCCTGCTGGGGGCTGTGATCGGCTTTGTGGGCGCGGGTGGGGCCGGCGTGATGATCACCCTGCTCACCGTGGGTTTCAACGTGCCCATCCATACGGCTCTGGGCACGTCTCTGGCGGCCATGGCCTTCACTACCCTCTCCGGTTCGTACAGCCACTTCCGTGAAGGCAATGTGCTGCGCCGCCTGGGCCTGGCCATGGGCCTGTTCGGCGCTGTGGGCGCGTTCTGCGGGGCGCTGATCTCCTCCTCGCTCCACACGGAAGTCCTCACGCCGCTCACAGCGGCGGCCCTGCTGCTGTCGGCCTTGCTGATCCATCTGCGTATCTTTCATCCTCAGAGCCCGATCTTCCGTCAGGGCTTCTTTACGCCCAAGGGAGGCAGGTTCTGGCTGCTGGCAGGCCTGACCGGCATGGTGAACGGACTGATCTCCGGGGCCTGCGGCATCGGCGCGGCCTCCTTCATCCAACTGAGCCTGCTGCTGGTTTTCAACGTGCCGCTGTACCAGACTGTGGGCACCACAATGCTGATCATCCTGCCCATCGCGCTAATGGGCGGCGCAGGCTTTCTCAGCGCCGGGCATCTGGAGCCCCTGCTCTTTGTCCAGGTGCTGCTGGGTCAGGTCACCGGCGCGTTTTTCGGGGCCAAACTCACCCGTCTGGCCCCGCAGATACTGCTCAAAGTCGCCATGGTGGCCCTGCCCGCCGCGGGAGGAATCATTCTGCTGATGGCCCGCTGACCCGGCCCCCGCTTCGCGCAATGTTTCCGCCGTGCTGCGGAAATTGCAGGCATCTGGCGACAAGTCTGAAAAATGCTTAATAATACAATACGTTTTTTCAGTGGAGCAGTCCTGCACAGTCTGGTTCAAGTTCGGGGCCAAGTACATGACCGCTTCCGTGCTGCTGGTCATCGGCGCAACCTATGTGACGGACCTCTCCCTGGTCATCAACACCCTTTCCATCGCCAATACCCTCCAGGTCATCACAGTGGTCCTGGACGCGGGCCTCGGCGGCGTGCCGGTGGGCTTCCACTTCATTGAATCCAACGTTTCCGCCGGGCTGTTCATGGCCAATATGGGCGGCGCCGGCAACGTGGCCGTGCTTTCGGCGACCCGGCGTATGGTTCTGATGCCTTTCGCCCGGATTCCCTTCCACCTCGACGGCGTGCTCATTCTGGCGCTGGTGGGCCTGGTGGCGCCGCTGCTGATGCGGTAACCGTTCCACACGCAAAGAGCCTCATCCGTTTCCCGCGGCTTTCTGGTCGGCGGGGACTTTGCCGAGGCTTCCGCTACGCCCTCTCTTGGACTGCGTTACAGGACCACCACCGGCTTGATCAGATCCCGGGGTTTGTCTTTCATCATCAGAAGGGCCTTCTCAATGTGTTCAAAACCCTGGAAACGGTGGGTCAACAATGGAGCCACATTCAAACGTCCGGTGACCAGCAGGCTGGCCAGCTTTTCCATGCGCAGCCGCCCGCCGGGCATCAGGCCGCCGGCCACGGTTTTATGGCCCATGCCACACCCCCACTCCACCCGGGGGATTTTAACATAGTCGCCCGAACCCAGATAGTTGACGTTGCCGATGCGGCCACCCGGCTTGAGCACACGGATTACCTCCGCGAAGGTATCCACATCGCCGCCCGCTATAATAGCCTTGTCGACGCCCTTGCCCCTGGTTTTGTCCATGACCTGGCTGACGATGTCGCCATCGCGGTAGTTAATGATGTCCGTCGCGCCATAAGAGCGCGCCGCTTCTGCGCAAACGGGGCGCGAGCCCACGGCGAAAATCTCTCCGGCTCCGCGCAGGGCGGCGCCGGCCACGCCCATGAGGCCCACCGGGCCGATGCCCACCACCAGCACGGAGTCGCCGTACTGCACATCGGCCAGTTCCGAACCGTGCAGGCCCGTAGGAACCATGTCGCTGAGCATGACGGCCTCGGCGGGGTCAATGGCGGGCGGCAAATGCGCTAAATTGCCGTCAGCGTCGTTTACGTGAAAAAATTCACCGAATACGCCGTCCTTGAAATTGGAGAATTTCCATCCGGCAAGCATCCCACCGGAATGCATGGAGAATCCAGCCTGAGCCTCCAGCGAATTCCAGTCCGGAGTGATGGCCGGCACGATAACCTTGTCGCCGGGCTTGAAGTCGCGCACAAGCGCGCCCACTTCCGTCACTTCGCCCACGGCCTCATGGCCCAGAATCATATCATGTCGGTCGCCCAGAGCCCCCTCCCAGACCGTATGGACATCCGAAGTGCAGGGTGAAACGGCAATAGGCCGCAGCAGCGCATCCAGAGGACCACATTGAGGCTTTTCCTTTTCAATCCAGCCGATCTGGTTCAGAGACAACATCGCGAAACCTTTCATGGCAGTGCTCCTTGCGTCAGGATTCCTGAACGGGTTGTTTATTCAACCTATCCAGCGCCCGGCACAGGGTCAAGTTCTTTTTTTCACATTTATTGATCTTCTAGTATTTCGGCATATTACCTTCCTACGGAACAATTCGCGCCGCACGCGTATCCCGCTGCAAGAAGGGGCGTCCCTGCGCGGCAAACACGCCATCCCGGCAATGAATATTTTCCCGCACGCGGCATGAAACGGCATCCGCACCGCGAACCGTGCATGTTTTCCTGAACAGCGATCAGTATTGAACTGCCGGCACGGGGATTTTTGTTCTCCGCCAAATTCCAGAGATACAAGAAATTCTTCCACTCAATCCCGCCAGTACCGAAGAGCGTATAGTCCTTTGCATATCTTTGCCCGGATACCACCGCGCGACGGCATGGTTTACATTCATCACGGCGGAAACCTTCTGCGCTGAGCAGCTTCAGCCCATGTGATCTATCTTACTTCATTGACAGTTTCGCTTATTGGGGAATGTGGATCTGTTATCTTTAAAAAAATTGGCGCCATCATTTCCAACTGGTAGCAAACTTTTATTTTTCGTGCTATCAATCAAAATCAGTGACACGTTTTTACAAAAAATAATATTTTTATCATTGAACAATTCCAGGAGTTCAATGCCCCCTATGCAAAGTACAGCGGATTTTCTTGCGCAACGCCGCCGCAAATATTTTGCCCTGGCGGCCTTGTCCGGCTTCGCCTGCGCGGCTCTTGCGCTGGGCCTCGGCCTTGGCCCCCACGGCTGGTCGCTGCCCTTTGCCGGAGCGACGGCCTCGGAATCGCGTATTTTCTGGCAGTTGCGGCTGCCGCGCGTGGTCATGGGCGCTCTGGTAGGCGGCGGACTGGCCATGGGGGGCGTGCTGTCCCAGGCGGTGCTGCGCAATCCCCTGGCCTCACCTTTTACCCTGGGCATTTCGTCCGGAGCCGCTTTCGGCGCGGCTCTGGTCATTGTGGGCGGCGTTTTCGGCATCTGGCAGATGGCGGCCGGGGCTTTTCTTTTCGCGGCGCTGACCGCGCTGGTCATCCTCGGCCTCGCCGGACTGCGGGGCAGCCGCCCCGAAACGCTGATTCTGGGCGGCGTGGCGGTGATGTTTCTTTTTTCCGCCGCCACCTCCTTTCTGCAATATCTGGGTACGGAACAGCAGGTGCAGGCCATTGTTTTCTGGAGTTTCGGCAATCTGGGCCGGGTGGGTTGGCCGGAAATTCTGACTGCGGCGTGCATGATCCTTCTGCCCTTGCCCCTGGCCTTGCGTCTGGCCTGGGATTTCAACGCCCTGGCCGCCGGGGAGGAAAGCGCGGCGGCCCTGGGCGTATCCGTGAGACAGCTGCGTACTCTGGGCATCCTAGCCGCGTCCGTCATGACCGCCGGGGCCATCTGCTTTACCGGGGTGATCGGTTTCATCGGGCTGGTCGCGCCGCATGTGGCCAGATTCTGCCTCGGCGGCGACCACCGCCTGCTGCTGCCCGGCGCGGCTTTTTTCGGCGCCGGTCTGGTGACCCTTGCCGACGCCGTAGCCAGAACCCTGCTCGGGCCGCAGGTCATTCCCGTGGGTATTGTCACGGCCTTTCTCGGCGTTCCGTTCTTTTTCTGGCTTTTGCTGTGCCGCGGCCAAAACCGGGCGGGAGGGCTCTGATGCCGTCCCGTCTGGAAGCGCGCGCCCTCGCTTTTGGCTATCCCGGCCACGCGCCTGTGCTTGACGCTGTGGATCTGACCCTGCGACGCGGCGAGGTGTGCGCCCTGCTCGGTCCCAACGGCGCGGGAAAGACCACACTTCTGCGGCTTCTGCTGGGTCTGCTGCGTCCCACCAAGGGGGAAATTCTGCTGGAGGGCGTTTCCCTGCAAAAGCTGACCGGCAAAGAACGCGCCCTGCGCATGGCCTATGTGCCGCAGGAGGCGCTGCCGCGCTTTCCCATGACGGTTTTTGAGGCCGTGCTGCTGGGCCGCAAGCCCCATATGCGCTGGGGACCGGGCAAAAACGACCTCGCCCGCACGGGCGAAACCCTGGCCCGGCTGGGCCTGGAAGCGCTGGCGCAGCGCCCTCTGGACGCGCTTTCCGGCGGACAGCGGCAAAAAGTGACCCTGGCCCGGGCGCTGGCGCAGGACACGGATTGGCTCCTGCTGGATGAGCCGGTCAGCAATCTGGATCTGCGGCATCAGATCGAAGTGCTGGATCTGGCGCGCCGCGTGGCGGAAAAGCGACATCTCGGCGTGCTGCTCTCGCTGCACGATGTGAACATGGCCGTCCGTTTCGCGCACACTGTGGCTCTGCTGGTGCCGTCGCCACGGGGGGCTCGCGTCGAAGCATGCGGCGAACCAACAATGGTGCTCACGCCCGAACGCATGCGCACGGTCTACGGCATCGCCATGCAAACCTACCACGGGGAGAACGGGCAAGTTCCCCTCTGGTTTCCCTCGCCACCGCAACCCTAACCTGGAGTGTTCCGTGAAGTTCCGACGTTCGTTGTCAGTCATCTGTCTCGCCGCCTGTTGCCTTACCCCGTGGTCCTCCGCCCTGGCGGAGCCGGATGATCCGGCGCGGGCAGAAATGAACCCCGTCGTTGTCACCGCCACCAGGACCAAACACAGCCTCGGCGATGTCTCCGCCGCCGTATCGGTGGTCACCCGCAAAGAACTCGACCAAATTCCGGCCCAGAATGTTCTGGACGTGCTGCGGACCATGTCCGGCGTCACCGTGGACAGCGACCGCAGCTCTTTCGGCAGCAGTACCTACAATAAGGTCATCATTCGCGGGATGGGCGGCAATACGCAGGGGCGCGTGCTGGTGCTGGTGGACGGCATGCCCGCCATGCCCGCGGGAACGAATATTTTCGAGTGGAACAGCATCAATCTGGACGCCGTGGAGCGCATTGAGGTGGTGCGCGGGCCGTCGTCGGCGCTGTACGGCTCCAGCGCCATGGGCGGCGTCATCAACATCATCACCCGCACCCCGCCCAAAGACGGTTTCACCGCCACCCTGGACACCAAGTACGGCAGTTATAACACCTGGGATTCCAGCCTGTACCATGCGGGCGCGGTGGGGAAATTCAATTACTCCCTTTCCGGCAGCTATCTGACCTCCTACGGTTTCAACGGCATCCCGGAGCACAGTTCCAAGCCCGGCAGCAATCAGAAGCCCGGCTATAATGACGACGGCACCGGCGTGCGCAATGTCACGGGCGCGGCGCGCGTGGGCTATCGCTTCGACGACACCGCCGACATCACCCTCAGCGCCGATCTGGCCTCCAATCTGCGTACCGGGCAGTACAATTTCGACGACGATTACCGCCTGTACGAATATCACAAGACGGGCTTCGGCCTGCGCCTGCACAAGGACTTCGGCGTGGTGGACAGTTCCCTGGCTTTCCGCGCGGACTTTCTGCACACGGATTATGACAGCATAGGAGGCACGGCGTCCAGCGGGTACCGGGTGGACTATGTGTCGCCCACCAGGCAGGAACAGTACACTCTCGACCAGCAGAATACCTTCGCCCTGGGCGAGCACCAGTTGGTCACCGTGGGCGTCGCCGCTTCATACGGGCGCTCGGACCAGTCCCTGGATTACTCCCCTCTCTCCACCTACAAGGACCGCGTCCGCGAAAAAGGCGGCAGCCAGTATACCCTGGCCGGGTACATTCAGGACGAAATCAGCCTGTTCAACAACAGTGTGCAGATCATTCCCGGCCTGCGTTACGACGTCATCGGCACGGACGGCTATGACGAGGACTCCACCAACAAGACGCGCGACTGGCGGAAAAACTACGGCATGGAAGTAGACAGCCGGCTCACGCCCAAACTGGGTCTGCGCGTGAATCCCTGGGACGGCCTGCTTGTATTCCGCGCCAATTACGGCGAGGCCTTCCGCTCGGCCAGCCTGGACGAGCGTTTCGGCGAGTATGCCTACGGCAGCACCCTGTACAAGGGCAGCCCGGATCTCAAACCGGAACTCTCGCGCACCCTGGATGCGGGTTTTGATTTTTCGCCGCTCAAGGAACTGACTTTCGGCGTCACGGGCTACATCACTTGGGCCGAAGACTATATCGCCTCCATCAAAGATGATACGAAGACGGGCGATTACTTCATTTCACAAAAGCAGAACATCGACAGCGTGCAGATCACCGGTCTGGAAGGCGAGGCCAGCTGGAAGGCCACGGAGTATCTCACCCTGTTCGCCAACGGCACCATTCTGAACCCGCAGATCACCTCCGGGCAGTACAAGGGCAACCAGATTCCCTTCACCCCCACCTCCAAGGCCACGCTGGGCTTTACCTTCGCGCATCCGGACTGGTTCACCCTGCGTGTGGGCGCCACCTGGACCGGCCCCATCTGGACGGATCAGGCCAATCAGGAAGCCAATCAGGAAGGCAACTTCTGGCTGGGCGAAGTGCGCATTTCCAAGCGTTTTGATTTCCGGGACTGGTGGGTGGAGCCCTACGCGGAACTGCTGGCCGCCGCCAGCAAGGAAGAAGTGCGCTATACCAATACCTCGCGCATTCCCACCAACATGACCTTTGTGGGCATAAAAGCGGGATTTTAATCGCGGGGAGTCTTGCGGAAGGTCCATCCGGTCCTTCCGCTCCCCATATTTCCGACCGGGCGGCATACCCGGAGGTGCGACGCAATGAAATCACCAATCGTTCTGACCTGCATCGTGTGGTCGAGTCATGTCACGGCCCTGCGCGAGGCGACGAAATCCCTGGAGGATGACGTTGTTGTCCACGTATTCTGTTCACGTGATCTTGAGAAACGCCCGGAAGACTGCCTGCGGGCCGTTGAACAGGCCGGGGCCGTTTTTGTCTTTCGCGGGGCCGACGCGGCCTGGGAGGTGCTGGACGCTCCCCTGCGCCGGGCCGGGGAGCGCCTGCCGGTAATCTGCGTCGCCTCGGACCCCGCCGCCTGGACGTTATCCTCGGTCACGCCGCAAGAGGCCGAAAGGGCCTACCGCTATCTGTCCTACGGCGGCACGGACAATGCCGGAGCCCTGCTGCGCTTTATGAAGGCGCTGGCCTGTGGCGGCGACGTCGCCGCGCCCGAGCCGCAGCCCATGCTTTGGGAAGGGCTGTGGCATCCGGACGCGCCCGTGCCCGCGTTCGGCGAAGTCAGCGCCTATCTTGCCTGGTATGCGGAGCATGCGGCACGAAAAGGTCTGCGCGGGGCCTGCGTGGGTTTGCTTTTCGGACGGCACTACTGGGTCAACGCCATGACCCAGGCGGAAGAAGCCCTGGTGCGCGCTCTGGAAAGCAGAGGCCTGCGCGTTCTGCCCGCCTTTGCCAACGCCCTGCGCGACGCGGCTCTGGGCAACAGGGGCGGAACCCGCTGGGCGGAAGAGGTTTTCGTGGATAAGCAAGGCCGGAGCCGGGTGGACGCCCTGATCAAACTTTTGCCCTATTTCTCGCGCGAAAAGGGCATGGAGGAGGAAAGCCCGGCCTTTGTGGGCGACGATTCCCCGGCCGGGGACAATGTGCGCCTTTTCCGTCGGTTGGACGCGCCGGTTTTCCAGCCGGTGTTTTCGTCCTCCAAAACAGTGGAAGCCTGGCGGACCGACCCGCAGGGACTCGGTTCCGAAGTGGCCTGGGCCGTGGCCCTGCCGGAGTTTGAAGGCGTCATTGAGCCGTTTTTTCTGGGCGGCACAGTCCCTGAAAAAAGTCTGGACGATACGGCCTACCGCGTGCCCCTGCCGGAACGCGTGCAACGTCTGACGGCCCGCGTGGAACGCTGGCTGCGTCTGCGCGCCAAACCCGTGGCGGAGCGGCGCGTGGCTTTCATGTTGCACAACGATCCCTGTTCCTCCGCCGAGGGCACCGTGGGCGGCGCGGCCGGGCTGGACACGCCCGCCTCGCTGCACGCCCTGCTGCGCGACATGCGCGCCGCCGGATATGCCGTTGACCTGCCGGAAAGCGGCGAGGCTCTGATGCGCATGATCCTGGACCGCAAGGCAATCAGCGAATTCCGCTGGACCACGGCGCGGGAAATCGAAGGCAAGGGCGGCGTGCTGGCGCGCGTGCCCCTGGCGCAATACCGGGAATGGACCGCCGCCTGGCCCGAAGAAGTGCGCCGCCGGGTGGACGAGGCTTGGGGACCGCCCGGAGAGGGCAAGGACGGCCTGCCTCCGGCCATGACTCTTGACGGGCATCTGCTGGTGACGGGCGTGGCTCTGGGCAATGTCGTGGTCTGCGTGCAGCCCAAGCGCGGCTGCGCCGGTTCCCGTTGCGACGGACAGGTCTGCCGCATCCTGCACGATCCGGACATCCCCCCGCCGCATCAGTATCTGGCCACCTACCGTTGGCTGCAGGACGGCTTCGGCGCGGACGCCGTCGTGCATGTGGGCACCCACGGCACGCTGGAATTTCTGCCGGGAAAGGCCGCCGGGCTTTCCGCCGCCTGTCTGCCCGACGCGGCGCTGCACGAAGCGCCGCATCTCTACATCTATAATGCCGACAACCCCGCCGAAGCCGTGATCGCCAAACGCCGCGCCTATGCCGCGCTGGTCAACCATATGCGGCCGCCGCAGGTCACGGGCGGGCTGGATGAAAAACAGGAAGCCCTGGACAGCCATCTGGGGCAATGGACTGAGGTGCGCGGGCGCGATCCGGCCCGGGCGCATCAGCTTGAGCATCTGGCGCGCAAGGCCATGAAGGCCGCCGGACTGGCCGAGGTGGAACGGGAACTGCTGCAAAAGAACCCGCGTGCGGACTTCGCCGCCCTGGCGGCCCGGCTGCATGAAACGCTGGGGCTGTTGCGCACGACCAGGGTGGACGACGGTCTGCACGTGCTGGGAGAACTTCCGGCGGGCAAGACGCGGGCGGACTTCATCTACGCCCTGTTGCGGCACGACACTGGCGCGCCTTCGGATTTGCGCCGCCTGCTCTGCGCCGCCAAAGGCCTGGATATGGACGCGCTGCTGGCCGCTCCCACGGAACGCGAAGCGGACTCAGGACCGGACCACAGCGTCCTGTTGCAGAGCCTGGACGAACAGGGCGCGGCGCTCGCCGCCGCCTTGCTGGAGGCGGCCGCACTACCTGATGCGGAAGCGGAAAGGCGCCTGGCAGGCCTGATGCCGGGTCTGCCCGCGTCCCTGCACGGCGCGCTGCGCGGGCTGCTCACGCGCGTCCGCGATCTGGCGGCCCGGCTGGACGCCTCGGCGGAACGCTCCTCCTTTCTGCACGCTCTGGCCGGGAGGTACGTGACGCCCGGCCCGTCCGGTCTGCTGGCGCGCGGACGTGACGACATCCTGCCCACGGGCCGCAACTCCTATACCCTGGACCCCCGCCGTCTGCCCACGGAAGCGGCCTGGCGCGTGGGGTGCAACCTGGCCGGCGGCATTCTGGACAAGCATCTGAAGGAAGAAGGCCGCTATCCTGAAAACGTGGCCATGTTCTGGATGTGCAACGACCTGATGTGGAGCGACGGCGAGGGCCTGGGTCAGTTGCTGGCCCTGCTGGGGGTGCGGCCCGTCTGGCGCGGCGGGGTGGTCTGCGGCCATGAAATCATCCCCCCGACGGAACTCGGACGGCCGCGCATCGACGTGACAGTGCGGGTTTCCGGCCTGTTGCGCGACTCCTTTCCCGAGGCCGTGCGTTTTCTGGACAGCGCCGTACAGGCCGTGGCGGTGCTGTCCGAGACGGATGAGGAAAATTTCGTCCGCAAGCACTGCCGCGAACGCCTGAAGCTGTGGCAACAGCCGGAAGAAGACCAGAGCGCCTGGCGCAAGGCCACCTTGCGCGTGTTTTCCTCCCGCCCCGGCGTCTATCAGGGCGGCGTGGATCTGGCGGTTCACGCGTCGGCCTGGCGCACGGAAGCGGATCTGGCCGGCGTCTTTCTGCGCTGGAACGGCTATGCCTACGGCAACGGCGTCTGGGGGGACGAGGAGATTCCGGCGCTGACGGCCAGCCTTTCCAATGTGGACATCACCTACAACAAGGTGGTCAGCGACGAGCACGACCTGCTCAACTGCTGCGCCGTTTACGGCATTCACGGCGGTATGACCGCGGCCGCCGCGCATCTGAGCGGGCGGCCCGTGCGGGTTTACTATGGCGATACGCGCGAACCCCGGCACGTGCGGGTGCGGGACATGGCCGATGAAATCCGCCGGGTGGCGCGCGGCAAACTGCTCAACCCGCGCTGGATAGCGGGCATGAAACGCCACGGCTACAAGGGCGCGGGCGACATGGCCAAACGCGCTGTGCGCGTCTACGGCTGGGACGCCACCACCGGCATGGTGGATGACGGCATTTTTGACGACATGGCGCGCACCTTTGTGCTGGATGCGGAAAACCGCGCCTTTTTTGAAGAGCACAATCCCTGGGCCCTGGAAGAAATCGCCCGCCGCCTGCTGGAGGCCCAGGCCAGAGGTGTCTGGCGGGCCGATCCGCAGGTGCTGGACGCCCTGCGCCAAAGCTATCTGAACATGGAAGGCTGGCTGGAAGAACGCACGGAAGCCTTCGGCGGCAGTTTTCAGGGCGGCGGCGTAGACGTCATCGTGGCGTCAAACACGGATATTCAGGACAGTGAGGACAAGATATGAGCATGATCCGACGGTATTCCTACCCCTTTTCCGCCATTGTGGGACAGGAGGCTCTGAAGGAGGCCCTGCTGCTCAATGTGGTCAATCCCGGCATCGGCGGCGTGCTGGTGCGCGGCGAGAAGGGCACGGCAAAATCCACGGCCGTGCGGGCGCTGGCGGCCATTCTGCCTGAAATGGACGTGGTGCGGGACTGTCCCTGCGCCTGCGACCCTGACGACGCGGACACGCTCTGTCCGCTCTGCCGCGAAACGCTTTCCGCCGCCGGAGAGCTGCCCAAGGAACAACGGCGGGTGCGCGTGACGGAACTGCCCGTGGGGGCCAGCGAAGACCGCGTGGTCGGCTCACTGGATATGGAAGCGGCTCTGGCCGACGGCCGCCGCTGTTTCGAGCACGGCCTGCTGGCCGCCGCCAACAGAGGCATTCTCTATGTGGACGAGGTGAACCTGCTGGACGACCATCTGGTGGACGTTCTGCTGGACGCCGCGGCCATGGGCGTCAACACTGTGGAACGCGAGGGCCTTTCCTGGTCGCATCCGGCGCGTTTTACCCTGGTGGGCACCATGAACCCGGAAGAAGGCGAACTGCGGCCGCAATTGCTGGACCGTTTCGGCCTTTGCGTGGAAGTGCGCGGCATGGCCGAGCCGGAACAGCGCATGGCGGTCATGGCCCGCCGCATGGATTTTGAGCGCGATCCGGCGGAATTTTGCGAACACTGGCGGGAAAAGGACCGGCTTCTGGCTGAAAGCGTCATGACGGCCCGCCGCCTGCTGCCGGGCGTGCGGGCTGACGAGGCCTGCATGCGCGCGGTGGTGGAACAGGCCATCGCCGCCCGGGTGGACGGGCACCGCGCCGACATCGTCATGCTCAAGACCGCCAAAACCCTCGCGGCCCTGGACGGGCGCGAAGAAGTCCGGTCGGAGGACGTGCGCAAAGCCGCCGCCCTGGCCCTGCCGCACCGCATGCGCCGCAAGCCCTTTGAGGCCGTGGGCGGGGGGCCGCGCCCATGAACGCGGCCGTGCCGCCGGTGCGGCTGTTCCCCTTTGCCGCGCTGGCGGGCCAGCCCCTCATGCGCCGCGCGCTGCTGGCCAACGCGCTCTGTCCGGAGATCGGCGGCGTGCTGCTGCGCGGGCAAAAAGGCACAGCCAAATCCACGGCGGTGCGGGCGCTGGCGCGGCTTTTGCCGTCTGTTTCCGTGGTGGCGGGCTGCCCGTGTCACTGTGCCCCGCAAGGTCCGCTCTGTCCGGCCTGCGCACGGGCGGCGGCTGACGGCCCCCTGCCGGTGGAGTCCCTGCGGGCCCCGCTGGTCACCCTGCCGCTTTCCGCTACGGAAGACAGGCTGGCCGGCGGCCTGGATACAGAGGCGGCC
The DNA here is from genome assembly GCF_009696265.1 of Desulfovibrio porci. Taxonomy (NCBI): domain Bacteria; kingdom Pseudomonadati; phylum Thermodesulfobacteriota; class Desulfovibrionia; order Desulfovibrionales; family Desulfovibrionaceae; genus Desulfovibrio; species Desulfovibrio porci. The sequence goes on along the minus strand of NZ_VUMH01000007.1, from coordinate 123,681 downwards.
CTGCGCGCCGGACGGCGCGTGTTCCAGCCGGGGCTGCTGGCCGCCGCGCACCAGGGCATGCTCTATGTGGACGAGATCAACCTGCTTCCCGACCATCTTGTGGATTTGCTGCTGGATGCCTGCGCGGACGGCGTCAACAGGCTGGAACGCGACGGCTGTGCAATGGAGCATTCCGCCCGTTTTGCCCTGATCGGGAGCATGAATCCCGAGGAAGGCCCGCTGCGGCCGCAATTGCTGGACCGTTTCGGGCTGTGCGTGGATGTGCTGGCCCCGGAAGATCCATCCCTGAGGCTGGAAATCCTGCGGCGGCGGGAAGCCTTTGACGCCGATCCCGCACGGTTCACGGCGCAATGGAAGGCGGCTCAGGAGGCCCTGGCCGGGCAACTGCGCGAGGGCCGCGCCTTGTTGTCCGAACTGCGCGTGCCGGAAGCGCTTTTGCGGGACATGGCCCTGCTGGCGGCGGAGGCCCGCTGCGCCGGGCACAGGGGCGAACTGGCGCTGCTGCGCACGGCGCGGGCTCTGGCCGCGCTGGACGGCTGCGTCGCCGTGCGCGACGAGCACGTGCGGGAGGCGGCGGCTCTGGCTCTGACGCACAGGAAACGCCTAGACGCGCCCGCCGCGCCCGAGCCGAAAGAACGCATGGAAACGCCAAAACCGGAGCTGAAAGAACGGCAGGCGGAAGGAGAATACGCCTCTCACGGCGGCGATCCGCTCCCGGATAAGGGAGACATGGCGGGGGATGCGGCGGGCCATGACAGGGCATCCCACAGGCCGGACACTCCGGCGGGCACGGAGCGCGAACAAGTTTTCGCCGCCGACAATCCCTATCAGGTGCGGCCGTTGCAGCCGCCCGTGGACAAACGCCTGCGCAAGGGCTCCGGCCGCCACAGCCGGACGCGCACCGCGCAAAAAAGCGGCCGTTGCGTCGGCTACCAGGCGCATCCGCCTCTGCGGGACATACCGCCGGACATCGCTCTGGAGCCCACAATCCGGGCCGCGGCTCTGCGCTTGACTGCGGGAGAGGGAGTGGGCATCAGGCCGCCCCTGCGTGTGCGGCCTGAGGATTGGCGCTATAAACGGCGGGAACGCCGGATGGGCAATCTCATTGTCTTCGCCGTAGACGCCTCCGGCTCCATGGGCGCGGCGGGCCGCATGCGTGAGCTCAAAAGCGCCGTGCTGTCCCTTCTGCTGCATGCCTATCAGAAGCGGGATCAGGTTTCGTTGGTGGCCTTTCGCGGCCAGCGGGGTCAGACCCTGTTGCAGCCCACGGGCAGCGTGGAACTCGCCTCCAGAGAGCTGGAGGAACTGCCCACCGGCGGGCGCACGCCCCTGGCCGACGGGCTGCGGGAAGCCCGCCGCGTCATCGGCAACGCCGTGCGGAAAAATCCGGACACCCGGCCGGTGCTGGTCCTTGTTTCGGACGGCAGAGCCAATGTCACGCCCCCCCTGGAAGCGGGTTCGGCTCTGGACGCGGCCCTGGCTGAAGCCCGCCGTATCGGAGGGGATGCGCGCGTCTATTCTCTGGTGATTGACGTGGAACAGGGCGGACTGCTGCAATTCGGCCAGGCCCGGCAACTGGCGGAAGTCATGGGGGCCGGATACCTGCCGGTGGAGGCCTTGCGCGCCTCCACGCTGGTGGGCCTTGTACGGGGCCTGGCCGGATGATGCCGCCAAAGATACTCTTGTACTGTTGTCTGTGGCTGCTGCTCTGCGCGCCACAGGTTCAGGCGGCGGCACGTCTTGTGGTTCTGCCTGTGGACGCGCTGGAGGTGGTCCGGCTTCTCGGCGGCATGCCCCAGGTGGTGGGCGTTGCCCAACATGCCGCCGGACGGAACGCGCTTTTGCCGGAAGCTGCGGGCATCCCCGGCGTGGGCAAGGGCTTTGCGCCCAATCTTGAAACCATCGCGGCCCTGGCCCCGGACGTGCTGGTGGCCTGGAAAGGCTATCCCGGCCCGGAACTGGAGCGTCGTTTGGCACCGTTCGGCATCCGCGTTCTGCGTCTGGACATGCATCTGCCGGAAAACCTGGCGGCGGGGGTGCGTATTCTGGCCGGACTGCTGGGGGAAGACGCCGTCGTCAGAGGCGAGGCCTATTTGCGATGGACCCGGCAAACGGAAGCGCGCCTGCGGGCCGCCATTCCCGAAGACGCGGCGCGGCCCACGGTGCTGGCTGAACACTTTGCGCCGGACCGGCTGGCTGGACCGGGTTCGGCCCTTTTTGCGCTGACCTTGAAGGCCGGAGGACGGAATTTGGCGGCGGAATTACGGTCGGCCTCGTCGCCGGTCAGCATGGAGTGGGTGGTGGAGCGGAATCCCGACGTGGTGATCAAAAGCGTCGCCCTTTCCTCGCTGGATACAGCAAAGGGTCTTGCGCAACTGGAAAAAGCGCGTGGGGAACTGCTCGCCCTTCCCGGCTGGAAGGATTTGCCCGCCGCCCGGAAGGGCCGGGTTTACGCTTTTTCATCCGACATTCTGGGCGGCCCGCGCTGGGTGGTGGGGATGGCGGCGCTGGTGGCGGCGTTCTACCCCGAAGCGGCGGACAAGGCCGATGCCCAAGCCCTGCATAACGAGTATCTGCATCTGTTTCAGGGCGACGGCGCGGGAGGCGCTCTTGCTGCCCCTTGACCCGCTTCCCCCGGCGAAACGGAGGGAATTTTCAGCGTCCAGGGCGGTGGGACTTTCGTTTCTGCTGCATGGGGCGCTGGCCGCCGTTCTGCTGGCGGCGGCCCTGGTCCTGCCAGGCTATCTGCCGGTACAGTCCGGCGGCATATTGACGGTCAGCTGGGCTCCCGCAGGAACAGGCCCCGCCGCGAATACAGATATGGCGGATGCGCCGGGCCGAGCTGGCCCGCCGTTGCCGGAGCCGCCCGCAGAGGCAACGCCCGCCGACGAAAAATCTTCCGCCGTCGCGGCACAGGAACCGGAACAGGCTGTGCCGGTCCGACGGACCGTGCAACGCCGGGAACAGATCAAAAAAAACGAAGTCGCCGTAACACCCCGCCATAAAAAATCTGAAAAAGAAGCCGTTGCGCCGCCCGTGAAAACCTCCGGACAGCGGCCTGCAAAAAGCGTGGCGAAACAGCAAGCGGCGGAGGAACAAGGCGGCCTTGGAACAAGCACGCCCGGCGCGGCGCAGGCGGAGGGCACGCCACAGCCGCAGGTTATGGCCTGGAATGCCGACGGCGGCCCCCGCTTCCTGCGACAGGCGCCGTTGCGCTACCCGCGCGCGGCGCAACGGCGCAACCAGGAAGGCAAGGCCGTGGTGGAGGCCTCTCTGGATGGGGAAGGCAGACTGTTGCGCGCCCGCGTGATACGGGCCGACCATACGGACTTCGGCGCGGCGGCGCTGGCCTGCATACAGGCGTCCACTTTTGCGCCCGCCCGTATCGACGGCAAACCTGTTCCCTGCGTGGTGCTCATTCCCATGCTCTTTGTCTTGAAGGAATAGCCGGAAACACAGAACAGCAGATCCTGTAATTCTACAAATGTTATCGATATATTATGAAGAAAAAGATGATGTCTTCAAAGCTCTTGCCATGGCAGGGGCTTTGATTGGTGGAGACCCCTCGCCAAGCGGGGCCTCCATACAAGCAAAGCCCTTACGATTTTAGGCGTAAGGGCTTGTTGAAATATATGGTGCCGAGGGACAGAATTGAACTGCCGACACGGGGATTTTCAGTCCCCTGCTCTACCAACTGAGCTACCTCGGCCCGTGTGAGGAAGTTTTCTACCCGCTTGGCAGGGCTTTGGCAAGTATTTTTTTGGAAAATTCCCCCCGAAAACTTGAATCTTGCGCATCTTCCGGCCATACTCGCGCTGTTTGCAGCCCCGTCAAGGAGTTCATGTGCCGTTCCGCGCTTCCGTCCCTCCAATTTTACGTGAAATGCAGGCCCTGCGCGCCCTAGGCGTGTGGCGGCTCATGCTGCAGGCTCTGGTCACGGGCGGCATCACCGGCGCGGTGATCGGCCTGTTCCGCCAGGCCTACACTCTGATCAACGCGGCGGTGGTGGATTATCTGCACGGCCACAGCCTGTCCGATCCGCTGGTGGGCGCAAGCATTTTCATCGCGCTGATTCTTCTGGGCCTTCTGGCCTGGCAGTTGCTGCGGCACGAACCGCTGATCAGCGGCAGCGGCATCCCCCAGGTGGAGCTCACTGTGGCCGGGCATCTGCCCATGCGCTGGGTCACGGTCATCTGGGCAAAATTCGCGGGCACCCTGATCTCCCTCACCGGCGGGCTTTCCGTGGGCCGCGAGGGTCCCTGCATTCAGATGGGCGCGGCCGTGGGCTGCGGCGTGGGCCGCATCTGGCATGACGACAAGGCCCAGACCATGCCGCGCTATCTCATCGGCGGCAGCGTGGCCGGGCTCACGGCGGCCTTCGGCGCTCCGGCGGCCGGGCTCTGCTTCGCCTTTGAAGAAATGAAAACCGTGATCAGCGGCCCCATGCTGCTGTTCACCGCGCTGGCCGCCGCCTCAGCCTGGTTTGTGATTGAGGTCCTTTTCGGTTTCGGCAGGGTCTTTCCCTTTCAGAACACGGACACGCTCTCGCTGCTGCAATGGTGGATCGTGCCCCTGCTGGGCGGCATGGCGGGCATGCTGGGCGCGGTCTACAACGCCGTACTGATCCGCCTGACCCATTGGGCCGACCGCAGCCCCCTGATGCCCCAGCCAGTCCGGGTGCTGGCCCCCTTTCTGATCAGCGGCCTGCTGCTCTACTGCTACCCGCAGGTGCTGGTGGGGTTCGGCGTAAGCGCGCTGGATCTGGAAAATCCGGCCTTGCCGCTGGGCGCGCTCTTGTTGCTGCTGGCAGTGAAAATTCTGTTTTCCTGCGTAAGCTTTGCCTCCGGCGTGGCCGGGGGCCTGCTCATGCCCATGCTGCTCGGCGGCGCGCTGGCCGGCGGCTGCGCGGCTTCGGCCCTGCTCTCTCTGGACTGTATCGGCCCGGACCAGACCGCCACCCTGCTCATCCTGTGCATGGCCGGGCTGTTCGCCTCCACAGTGCGCGCGCCGCTCACCGGCGCGGCCCTGCTGGTGGAAATGACCGGTTCGCTGCACAATGCACCGGCCATTATCGTCACGGGCTACCTGGCGGCCCTGACCGCCAACTGTCTGGAGTCGCCGCCGGTCTACGACAGCCTGAAGCAGCGCGCCGTGGACCAGGAAAAAGCCAGGCAGGCAGGCATTGATCAGGCCGCAGCATCGGCAGCCGCACCATAGCCCTTTATAACCTATTGAAATACAATAATAAATAAAAAAATGCTTGCAATCATACAGATCATTGCTTACATATGGGGCCTCCCATCAATATTACAAGGCGAACGTCCATGACCCGCAAAGACCGTACCGAAGGCATCTATAGCCGCCGCGAAGTGCTTGACGAAAGCGAACGACGCCAATACTGCCTGATCCAGCTCAAGGATCTGCTCTCCTACGCCTACCGCTATTCCGAAGACGTCAAAAAACGCTTCGACCGCGCGCAGTTCAATGTGGAGAAGTTCAAGACCCTCTCGGACATCAAGCACATCCCCATTCTGAAAAAGAAGGAACTGATCTTCCTGCAATCCATGGGGCCGCGCCTGGGCGGGCTGCTGACCAAGGACATCGGCGAACTCAAGCGCATCTTTCTTTCGCCCGGCCCCATTTTTGATCCCGAAGACCGCGGCGAGGACTACTGGGGATACACCGAGGCCTTTTATTCCGTGGGCTTCCGCCCCGGCGACGCGGTGCAGAACACCTTCAACTACCAGCTTACGCCCGCGGGTCTGATGTTTGAAGAACCCCTGCGCAATCTGGGCTGCGCGGTGATCCCGGCCGGCCCGTCCGACGCGGCCACCCAGCTGGACATCATGCAGAAGCTGCGCGTTTCCGGCTATGTGGGCACGCCCAGTTTCCTCATGCACCTCGCCCAGAAGGCCGAGGAAAAAGGCCTCAACCTGCGCAAGGACCTTTTCCTGGAAGTGGCCTTTGTCACCGGCGAACGCCTCTCGGAAAAAATGCGCTCCCAGATGGAAAAAAAGTACGACCTGATCATGCGTCAGGGCTACGGCACGGCGGACGTGGGCTGCATCGGCTACGAATGCTTCCACAAGACCGGCCTGCACATCGCCAACCGCTGCTATGTGGAAATCTGCCATCCGGATACGGGCATTCCGCTGAAGGACGGCGAAGTGGGCGAAATCGTGGTCACGGCCTTCAACAAGACCTATCCGCTGATCCGCCTGGCCACGGGCGACCTCTCCTACATCGACCGCAGTCCCTGCGCCTGCGGCCGCACCAGCCCGCGCCTTGGCAGCATCGTGGGCCGTGTGGACACCACCGCCCGCATCATGGGCATGTTCGTCTATCCGCATCAGGTGGAGCAGGTCATGAGCCGCTTTGAAGAGATCAAACGCTGGCAGATCGAAGTCACCAACCCCGGCGGCATCGACGAAATGACCCTCTTCATCGAAACCAGCGGCTTCAAACGTGAAGAGGAGTTGCTGCACCAGTTCCGCGAAAAGATCAAGCTTCGTCCCGAGTTGCGCATTCTGGCTCCGGGCAGTCTGCCGCCGCAGATCAGACCCATCGAAGATAAACGCCACTGGGATTAATCTCTTACCATACAGCCCGGCCTTTTGGCCGGGCTTTTGTCTACCCCAGCAAGGAGGACTGCATGTCCAATCAAAATACCGCCCAAAATACCACCCCAAATACAGCAGAGGCCCTCTCCCGGGTTATTCAATGGCTCAGAGAGCGCCATGACCGGATCATGGCCGTGGAGGCCGAAGGCCTGCGGCTGCTGGAAGCCGGGGACACGCCCGGCCACAACGCCAAAATGCGCGAAAAAGCCGAAATGCTGGCTGCGCTCTGCACGGACGCCAAGCCTCTGCTGGCCCAACTGCCCGGCGAACTGCGCTTCAAGCTGACCTTGGCCCTGGAGCACTTTTCAGGCAACGCCCGCAATGCGCTGGGCTTCAATTCAGTCTTTTATATGTCCGCTCTGCTCTATCCCGACAATCATAAAAAGGGTGAACCCGACAACCTGACTCTCTGTATCGACCGCATAGAACAGCAGGGGGAAAACTTTTTATAGCCTCCACTCCGCCCCGGTTGCCGCGAGACTGGACAGGGGCGGCGGATTGATTGATACTCTTCTTCCCGGCGGCGAGGAGCCGACGGGCACTCTGGTCGCGCGTGACGTGCCGACGGAGGATTCCATACCAAGGAGTAAACTATGACGCGAGTACTGCGTTTTTCAGCTCAGCCGGTTTTCTGGCAGATGTTCGCCCTGTTGGCGCTGGCGGGTCTGCTGGCCCTGCCGACTCTGACGCGGGCGGCCGACGATCCGGCCAAGGCCGCCCCCAGGGACAAATTCGAAGAAATGGACACAAACAAGGACGGCAAGGTGGTTCTGGAGGAATTCCAGGCCGCATTCCCCAATATGAAAGAAAGCGCCTTTGTGGTCATTGACAAAAACGGCGACGGCGCCATCGAACGCGTGGAATGGGATGAATTCCTCAAGGGACACGCGGCGGGCATGAAGCCCGGCATGGGCGGCATGCCGCCCAAGATGGGCGCTCCCATGAACAATATGCCCGGCGATCCCATGATTCCGCCGCCGGGCAGTGCGGACATGCCTCTGGTTACGCCGCCCAATGGCCGCTGACAAACATAAGGCCCCGCCTTTTCCCGTCCCCTGGCGTCCTGCAACGGTGCCGGAGCGGGAAGAGGCGGGCGCGGCTTCATCGCGCCGGTCGGAAACGTCCGGCGCGCCGCTATCTTCAGCGGAAGAAAAACGCCCCGTGCGTTCGCGCGGGCGGCAACGCCCACGTCGTCAGGCCCCGGCGGCCGACTCCGCGGCGGCACGGCCCCGCATGCCCCGATTCCCCGATGTTTCCATGGCGATACGGGAAACGACGGCCCTGCCGGGAGCTCCAACTTCCCCAAGCGCTTCATCCTTTCCGGCCCAGCCGCGTTTTCTGCCCATGTCCCGTGAGGAAATGCTGGCTCTGGGCTGGGATACTCTGGACGTGCTGCTGATCACCGGCGACGCCTATGTGGACCATCCCTCGTTTGGCTGCGTGCTGTTGGCGCGCTGGCTGATTCACCACGGCTTCCGCACCGGTCTGGTGGCCCAGCCCCGCTGGGACAAACCCGACGATCTGCTGGTCATGGGCCGACCCCGCCTGTTCGCGGGCGTCAGCGCCGGAGCCCTGGATTCCCTGCTGGCCCATTACACGGCCTTTCGCAAAAAACGCCACGACGACGCTTATACGCCCGGCGGCAAGGCGGGCGCGCGGCCCAACCGGGCCTGCCTGGTCTACGCCAATCTGGCGCGCCAGGCATTTCCGGGCCTGCCGTTGGTGCTGGGCGGCATTGAAGCCTCCCTGCGGCGGGTCAGCCACTACGATTTCTGGACCGACGCCCTGCGCCGCCCCATTCTCATGGACGCCAAGGCCGACCTGCTGGTCTGGGGCATGGGCGAGCGCGGCATCTTGGAATGCGCCCGCCGTCTGGATCAGGGGATGGGCGCGGACGGCCTGACCGGCATTCCGGGCACGGCCTGGCTGGACAAGCTGGACGCTGAAGGCCGTCCGGCCCATTTGCCCGCCGCCCTGGCGGACGCGCCGCTTATCGCGCTGCCCGGGCATCAGCGGATGCTGGACGAGCCGGAGCAGTTGCTGCGGCTCACTCAGGCGCTGGAGCAACAGGTACACAGGGGCGACGCCTGGGCCTTTGAGCCCGTGGACGGCCGCGCCCTGGTTCTGGCCCCGCCCGCCGCGCCCCTGAACACCACAGAAATGGACGAACTCTACAGCCTGCCTTTCTGCCGCGAGGCCCACCCCGTCTACAAGGAACCCATCCCGGCGGCGGAAATGCTGCGTACCAGCATCACCAGCCACCGGGGTTGCGGCGGCGGCTGCTCGTTCTGTTCCCTGGCCCTGCACCAGGGGCGGCACATCAGTTCGCGCTCGTCGGAGTCCATTCTGAGCGAGGCCCGCGCTTTGGGACAAACGGCTACCGGCAGACGGAGTAAGGGCGGAGTGGCCATTTCCGATGTGGGCGGCCCCACGGCCAATATGTGGCAGGCCCACTGCGCTCTGGAAGAAGAACTTGAGGCGGAATCCGGCGGCGCAACGGGACGCAAAAGCCGCTGCCGCCGCTCCAGTTGCTGTTTCCCCTCGGTCTGTAAGGCGTTTGTGGCCCCGCAACGCAAACATGTGGAACTTCTGCGCGCCGTGGCGGCCCTGCCTGAGGTCAAGCAGGTGCGTGTGGCCAGCGGCGTGCGCGCGGATCTGGCCCTGCGCGATCCCGAGGCCCTGGCCGCCTATACCGGCGAATTTACGGGCGGGCAGCTCAAGGTGGCCCCGGAGCACTGCGCGCCCTCGGTGCTGGCCCTGATGCGCAAGCCGCCGCTGACGGTATTCGAGGCTTTTCTGGACAGTTTTGTCTGTCAGAGCCGGGCCGCCGGACGCGAACAGTACGTGGTGCCCTATCTGATGAGCGCCTTTCCTGGCTGCACGGACGAGGACATGTACACGCTGGCCCACTGGTTGCGTCAGCGCCACTGGAATCCGCGCCAGACGCAGTGTTTCATTCCCACGCCGGGCACCATTGCCACTGCCATGTACTATTGCGGCAAAAATGAAGCGGGCGAGGATATTGAGGTCGCACGCACCGACGCGGCCCGCCTGCGCCAGCACCATATTCTCATGCCGGTAGCCGACGCGGCGGAGGCACGGCGTAAGCCGCCGAACACGCACGGGCCTGAAAAGCAGCCTGTGCGCAGGAAGCGCTGAGTAATGAAGATTTTTGTTTTTTGCCAGGGATCGCGCAGTCACTTCTCTGGACACGATTCAAAAATTCCCTGCCGTCTTTATCCGCAGTTTTCTTCGTCGTAGCGGCTAAAGAAAGGTAAACTCAGGGGCGGAGGGAACATATCCAAGCCCGGCCGTCGCACGCACGGGGCGCGCCTGACGCGGACAAAGGACAAAAAGATCATTAATCAGTCTTTCCTTAAAAAAGACGGCCGATCAGATAGGCGCCCAGACCACGAGGATGCAGATCTGGGCGGTAAATTGCGCGGCGCTGCCCATGTCCTTGGCTTTTTTGGACAAAGGATGCGGTTCGGGCGAAATGCGGTCCACCACGTTTTCAATGGCGCTGTTCAGCAGTTCCACCAGCAGGGCGATGACCAGCACCAGGCCAGCAGCACGCGGTCGCTCCAGCTTTCACCCAGCCAGCAGGCCAGGGGCAGGCCCGCGAGACAGCCCCAGACGATCTGGCGGAAGGCCTGCTCGTCTTGCCAGGCCGCCGCAAAGCCGTCACGGGAATAACGGCAGGCATTCCAGAGCCTTTGCGGGCCGGAGCGGCCCTGAAAGCGTTACGAAGATTATCCGGTCTCTTGCTGACCATGCTTATCGCCTCCTGCATGCTTTTTTGCGCTTCCGGGGGAACCGCCGTCAGGCAGTGTGTCTGAAAAATCCCGGCGACGCCAGACACGGAGTATGACCATGCCCGATCTTGAACAACGCCTGACCCGGCTGGAAGAATTGAACTTCTTTCAGGAACAGCGCCTGAAAGAACTGGACGCCGCGCTGACGGCCCAACAGTCTCAACTGGACACGGTGGAGAAAGAGCTGGCTGACGCTCTGGCCGTGATCCGCCTGCTGCGCGAGAAGCTGTCCGAACAGCCGGACAACAGCCTGCCGCCACATTTCATGCCGGAACGCTATTAGAGCAATTTAACTTCAAAAAATTGCTCATGGAGTCGAATAAAACGAGACTCATCTCTGCTCTCTTCATCCGTAACTCGCTTCGCTCGAACGGCTGAAGGCATCGCGATGCCGGAGTAGCCGCAATTCAATTGCGGCTACTCCGGCGGAGGCGCGAAACTTACGGGTCAGAACATCGTGTCCCGGCCATGTATAATCTTAAAGTTAATTCACTCTTGGAGGTCAGATGGAAATCATTTCCGTCCGCGCGCAGCCGGACTACGCGGCTGCCGCCATCGCGTTTTTGCAACAGGCCTGGGGCAGCGGCAACAACGAGATCATGTATGAGGACTGCATCCGGCACTGTCTGGACAGCCCCAGTCCCCTGCCCCAGTGGTATCTGCTGCGGGACGGTGAGACGCTTACGGGTTGCGCCGGATTGATCCCCAATGATTTCATCAGCCGGATGGACCTCTGGCCCTGGATCTGCGCGCTGTATGTGGCGCGGGAGCACCGGGGGGCATGGGTACGGCCGCCGGCTGCTGGATTACGCCAGGGCTGACGCCAGGCGGCTCGGTTTCCGCAAGATCTATCTCAGCACGGAACATGTCGGTTATTACGAACGCTATGGCTTTGTTTATTTGGGGCAAGGCTGGCACCCTTGGGGAGAAAGCTCCCGCATCTACGCGGCCCCGCTCTGAGCCAGGCGCAACGCGCGTGTCCTTTCCGCAAAAAACGGCCCTTCCGCGTTGGCGGAAGGGCCGTTTTACTTACATATTGGACAGCCAGAGGCTAGAAACCGAAGCCGTCCGAATTGGAGCCGGAGGAGCCGAAGCCGAAATCATCCGGCACGGCATTTTCCTCAGCGGGCGCGGCCTCGGCGGCGTCAGCACCAGCAACGGCGGCTCCGGCGGCGCCGCCCACCACCATGCCCTTGAGGCCGTCCTTAATGGCGTCCTTGATGGTCTGCATCAGGTCGTCATGGCTCACGGCCACCTTGCCCTGGAATTCGGCCACCTGCTTGCGCAGACCGCCCATATCGGAATTCATGGTCTTGATCTTGGCTTCCAGTTCGTCGACCTTTTTCTGAAGCGCTTCGGCGCGGGCCTCGGCGGGTTCCAGTTCGCGCACGCGCTCTTCCAGCTTGACCACGGCGGCGGTCTGGGCAGCCAGACTGCTGTAGGTGTCCGCCAGATAATTCAGGCTCTGGGCGGCCAGCGCCTTGGTGCGGCCGTCCATGGGGGTCAGGGAGACGTTGTCGCCCAGCAGCCCCTTGGCGCGGGTGACAAAGCCTTCCCAGGACTGGTCCTCACTCCAGGTCATGTCCATGAATTTGGGGTACCAGCGGGCCAGCCAGGCAGCCGCGAACGGCCCCACGGCCTTGGCGCAGCAGTCGCAGGCGATGGAACGACCCACCACAAAACCGGCGACATCCTTGACGTCCACACCCTCTTTGCCCACCACCAGGGCCAGCACGGACTCCACGGGAAACACTTTGCGATCACTATCAGACATGGCGGCCTCCTCCTCGGAGATCGTTATTTTTTACTTCGATGCGTTGCTCTTTCTGATCCTGCCGGCAGGTGCGTTTTTTGTTCTCTGGCCAGAAAAACGAAGTCTGACGCCGCCAGAGGGCAAAAGGCGCGCCCGCCTAGTTGCTCCTGCCGTACATGCGAACGTACACCAGCGCAGCCGTGCGGTACACCAGGTGCCCCAACTTGGACCAGGGCAGATAGGCGAAGAGCATCCAGACAAAGACCAGGTGCAGGTAATAGACCATAAAGGCCGGTTTGATGGCGTCCGCCAGGCGGAAGCACTGGGAAAGCACGCCGGTCACGGCCACCAGCCAGATGATCCCCAGCAGGTACCAGTCATAGAAGCTGGAACCCTGATAGTCGGGATTCAGGCGCAGACGGCGCACCGTAAGGATGGCCAGGCCGCAGAGCAGCATGAGCGCGCCGATGTTGGCCAGAATCTTGACCGGGAAGGTCAGGGGCATGGGCGTCTCGATCTTGATCAGCGGAATGATCTTGCCGCCCCAGTGACCCAGGGCCACCACGGCGGTGACAAAGGCCAGAATGACGAAGCTCCAGACCAGGATGGCGTGCCCGTACTTGCGGTTGGGCGTGTCCTTGCCGGTGGCCGGGCCGTCCTCGCAATCGTTGAACTTGCGGTGGGTGATGATCTCATCCCAGAGCACGTCCCAGAGGTGCCAGACCCAGCACTTGGTTTTGCCGATGACCGTCATGCGGCCCTCGGGTTTGAACATGGCCCAGAGTTTCATTACCCCGCGCAGCAGGATGAAGCAGGCCCCGAAGAAGGTGAGCATGAAGATGGGGTCGATGGTGTAGTCGCCGTAGAAGATCTGGCCGAAGACGATGCGGCCGTCGGCGGCGCGCGGGAACCATTCGCCGTTGTTGTAGCCGGCGCGGATCCACCAGACAATCAGCCAGAGCACCGCCGGAATGGCGAAGAGGATGGGCAGGCCCGAGGCCTTGCTCATCCACTTGCCCACGATGGAAGGCGCGGTGAGGTCTTTATAGATCACGTTGCGGGCCGCGGCCATCATGTCCGCTGGCTTGGCGCCGCGCGGGCAGAGGTCCGAGCAGTTGCCGCAATTGTGGCAGAGCCAGAGGTCCACATCGGCGCGCAGCTTGTCCCTGAGGCCCCAGGAGGCCCAGACCATTTCCTTGCGCGGATAGGGCGCATTGGCCGGGGCAAGCGGGCAGGCCACGGAACAGGTGGCGCACTGGAAGCATTTCTTGAGGGATTCGCCCCCCGCTTCCGTGAGCTCCCGGGCAAACTCAAGATCCGGTTTAAGCGTACATTGTGCCATTGCTGCCATCCTCCTACATGCCCTTGAACGGGTTGGGGCCCATGGCCGTGATACGGGCCACAAAGCCGTCGATCAGGTCGGGCACCTTGTCATATTCGTCAATGGCCACTTCCAGCTGATCCACGCGCTCAGGCTGCACGCCCAGACGGTTGAGCGTCTCGGCGATATTTTCCTTGCGGCGGTTGCAGATTTCGGAGCCTTTCACAAAGTGGCACTGGTAATCATCGCCGTATTTGCAGCCCAGCAGCATCACGCCGTCAAAGCCCTTGCTCATGGCGTCGGACACCCAGATGGCGTTGACCGAACCCAGGCAGCGCACCGGGATGATGCGGCAGTACGGACTCCAGGCCTTGCGGCGCATGCCGGCCATGTCCAGAGCCGGGTAGGCGTCGTTTTCACAGGCCAGGATCAGGATGCGCGGGCCTTCCTTCTTGAAGTCCTTGGGGACCTGAACCTCGCGGATCATGGAGCCGATCTGGTCGATATTGTAGTTGGCGAAAGAGATCACGCGCTCGGGGCAGGCGCCGAAGCAGGTGCCGCAGCGGCGGCAGCGGGCCGGATTGGGCTTGGGCGTGCCTTTTTCGTCGTCGTCCAGAGCCCCGAAGGGGCATTCCTCGGTGCAGCGCTTGCACTGGGTGCAGCGCACGAAGTTGAACACCGGGTAGGAGCGGTCGCCGGAACGCGGATGCACGGCCACGCCATGCTCGGCCGCCTCAATGCACTGCACGGCCTTGAGCACCGCGCCCCTGGCGTCTTCCTCGCAGGCGTCCATGGTCAGGGGCTGACGCACGCAGCCCGCCGCGTAGACGCCGGTGCGCCGGGTTTCGTAGGGAAAGCAGATGTAGTTGGAGTCCGCGAAGCCGTCAAAGAGATCCAGATCCGGGAAGTCCGGGCCCTGGCGGTAGTCGAAGTTCACGGTCACGTCCTTGGCCGTGGTGGGCACCAGGCCCGTGGGCAGCACCACCAGATCCACGTCCAGATCGAAATCCATGCCCAGCAGGGTATTTTTGCAGGCCACCACCATGCGGTCGCCGTGATCGCGGATTTCGGTCACGTCGGCCTTGGTCATCATCACGCCCAGGCGGTCCTGCATCTTCTTGTAGAAGCGCTCCAGAATGCCGGGCACGGTCATGTCTTTATAGAGGATGAAGGCCTGGGTGGCGTCATCGGTCTTTTCGCAGATGGTGTTGGCCAGCCGCAACATGCCCACGCTGTTCACCGCGTTGGAGTACTGGAGATGCTTAATGCTTTCCAGGTCTTCCTTGACGAAGGGCTTGGCCTCGCCCTCTTCCCCTTCGGGGGCGGGCTTGGCGGCTTCAGCTTCGGCCGGAGCCTCGGCGGCTTCCTCAGCGGCCTTGCGCACGGCCTCCTCGGCCAGGGTGGTGTCCAGCACAAAGGCGATGCGCCGGGCGGTCACTTCGCCCGCCACCAGCATTTTGCCGAACTGGGCCGCATGCACCACCTTGGGGCTCACGCCCAGGCCCATGGGAGCCAGGTATTTTTCATCCAGCGGCACCCAGCCGGTGGCCAGAACCACCGCGCCCACCTGTACGGTCACCGGACCGCCGCTCGTGGCGATGACGGCCGTGAATTCGCCGGGCTGGCCTTCCAGTTTTTCCATGTGGGCGTTGCAGTGCACCGTGATTTTCGCGTCGCCCGTGACCTTTTCAATCTTGGCGGCCAGGTTGACGGGCTGTTTGTCGGTCCACAGCGGTCCCAGGGGCGAACCGGTGGGAATATTGTTGGCCGCGCCGCCCAGCTTGTCGGCTTTTTCCACCAGCACCACTTCGTAACCGGTGGCCGCCGCCTCGGCGGCAGCGGTCAGGCCCGTCCAGCCGCCGCCGATGACCAGAATGCGGGCCACGCCCGTGATGGCGGCGGAATCGGGCACTTCGCTCTTCTGCAGCTTGACCACGCCCATGTTCACATAGTCGCGGGCCATGAGGGTCAGCAGTTCCGGCGCTTCCTCGCCGTCCACCGGGCTGTTGCCCGGGTTCCTGAAGGCCAGCACGCACTGCTCGCGCAGGTTCACATGCTCCACCTGCACGGGGAAGCGGTAGAGATCACCGTCCACGCGCGGCGAAGCGCCGCAAAGCAGCACGCCGTCCAGACTCTGGGCCTCAATGTCGGCCTTGATTTCGTCCACCGCGCCCGCCAGCAGGGGAACGACCTTGACCACGGCGGTGAGGTCGCCCCACTTGTCGCGCGTTTGGGCGGCCAGAGCCTCCACGTCGAGGCCTCCGCCGATATTCTGCAGGTCAAAATAGACGCCAATTTTACCGGCCATGCCGCCTACCTCCCTTTCACCGTTTGTACCGCCTTCAGGGCGGCGGCTGTGCCGGACTGCGCCGAGCGCGTCACATCCAGAGGCATGCGCGCGCAACCTGCCGCGAAAATACCGGCCTCCTCGCCGCCCGCAATGAAGCCGTCTTCATCCAGCGGCACAGGCAACGGCGGATTTTCACCGGCCAGTGAAGGCTGCATGCCTGTGGCCAGCACCACGAGATCATAGTCCAGGGTCAGTTTTTCGCCGCGAACGGCGTCTTCCACCGTAACGCGCACCCTGTCGCCTTCGGCCTGGACCGCGTCGGCCACCTTGCCCTTGACGAAACGCACGTTGGGCAGGGCCTTGACCTTTTCCAGCACGTTCACGTAGCGGCCCGGGGCCCGCAGATCAATGTAATAGACGGTGACCAGGGTTTCCGGATTCTGCTCGGCGATGTACAGGCACTGCTTGAGTGTGGCCATACAGCAGATGTAGGAACAGTAATTCAGATGGTTCTGGTCACGCGAACCCGCACACTGCACAAAAGCCACGCTGTGAGGCGCGCGGCCGTCCGAAGGCCGGACAATGCGGCCGTTGGTGGGGCCGAAGGGCGAAGCCAGACGCTCCATCTGCATGTTGGAAACGCAGTTCTTCACCGAACCCGCGCCCAGATTGGTCAGGCGGGTCACGTCATAGGGCTTCCAGCCCGTGGCCAGCACAATAGCGCCCACGCTGAGCTCGATTTCGCGCTCTTTTTCCGTGAGGTCGAGAAATTTGTTGCCCGCCACCCGCGCCGCGTCGGACTTGGACAAGGTGGCCGGATCCAGCACATAGCGGCCGGGGAAGGCAAAGGGCATGGCCTTGTACAGGCCTTTGCGACCGCAAAGTCCCAGGTCGAATTCGCTGGGGCTTTCACCTTCCAGCGCGGAAGCCAGCAGGCTGAAGTCCACGTTGTGGGGCGCGGTGCGGCGCGGGCTCAGGCGGACCCGCACGTTGTAGTCGCCCTTGCTGCCCGTGAGCCCGACGACTTCGGCCAAGGTAAGGCATTTGATACGCGGATTTTTCCTGATGCGCTGGAACTGGATTTCCAAGCCGCAGGAGGGGGGACAGAGTTTGGGGAAATATTTGTTGAGCTGAGCCACGCGGCCGCCGAGCCAGGGCGACTTTTCGACGATATAGACGTCGTGGCCCAGTTCCGCCGCTTCAATGGCGGCTGTGAGGCCTGAAAAGCCGCCGCCCACGACGAGAATGGCATTGGACATCCTGGATATCCTCCTGCGTTGTTAGCGGCTGAAGAAGGAAAACCGGCCTCCCGCCGCGGGAAAAAAGAGGGCGGACCGCAAAAGGCCAACCCTGACAGATGCCGGCTCCGAAAAAGCAAGCCGCGCCACGGAACCCGCGCGAACCGCTTTCCATAACGGCCCCGCGCGCCGGATCACCGGCAAGGGGCGGGGGCGGCCCGAGGGCCGCCCCCTGATGGTCAATACCGCCGACTAGTCGGGGATGATCTGATGGTAGGGCTTCTTGAAGATCTTGGTCTCGCCGGTGGCGGGATCGTACTTGGAGTTCACGAAGCACTTCCACTTGCTGTCGTCCAGACCCATGAAGTCGGCACGATAGTAGAAGCCGGGGTAACGGGATTCCTCACGGAAGGCGATGTGCTGCATGTGCAGACGCACGGTCCAGAGGCGATGGTAGTTTTCCCAGCAGCGCAGCAGTTCGTGCAGGTCGCGGGCGGCCAGCTTCTGGGAGTCTTCTTCCATCATGCTCAGCAGATGGAAGCCCGTGTCGAGCAGCGCCTGGGAGGTGGTGTAGTAGGTGCCCACGCCGCCGCCGTATTCATCAGTGCACTTGATGAGGCGCATCATGAAGTTCTTGGGCGAGATGTAGTTCGGGTTCACCACGGGATCGGTGGAAGCGTCTTTGCCTTCCACGTAGTTGTAGTACGGGCGATAGATCAGCTTCCTCAGTTCGTCGGCCGATTCCTTGAAGTCGGGAGTGTAGTCCTTGTGGTCCAGGCACCAGCGCACCATCTGCTTGCCGGCGATGCGGCCTTCGGCATGCGAACCGGAGGAGAACTTGTGGCCGGAAGCGCCCACGCCGTCGGCGCAGGTGAACAGGCCTTCCACGGTGGTCATGCGGTTGTAGACCTTACCGTTGGAAGCTTTGACCTTGTAGTCCTCGGGCACCCAGGCTTCGTCCGGGCCGGACACCCAGATGCCGCAGCAGCCCGAGTGCGAGCCGAGCAGGTAAGGCTCGGTGGGCATGATTTCGGAGCCGCGTTCTTCAGGAGCGGTGTTGGTGCAGGCCCACAGGTTGGCCTGGCCCACGCACATGTCGAGGAAGTCTTCCCAGGCTTCGGACTCAAGGTCTTTCTGCTCTTCTTCGTTCAGGCTGGCGAAGGTGTTCAGCAGGGCGGTCTTGGTGTCCATGTAGATGGGGCCGCGGCCTTCGCGCATTTCACGCAGCATCATGTGGTTACGCAGGCAGGTGGGGATGACGTTGCCCTTGGCGTAGCCGCGGTCCTCGTAGGGCTTCAGCATGGCCTTGTTGGTGGCGCAGTAGTCTTCACCCTTGGAGTTGGTGGCCTTGGCCTTGAACAGCAGGAACCACGCGCCCACCGGGCCGTAACCGTCCTTGAAGCGGGCGGGCACGAAGCGGTTTTCCATCATGGTCATTTCGGCGCCGACCTGAGCGCACATGGTGTAGGTGGAACCGGCGTTCCACACGGGATACCAGGCGCGGCCCATGCCTTCACCGGTGGAGCGGGGGCGGTACACGTTCACCGCGCCGCCGGCGGCCACCATGATGGCGTTGGCTTTAAAGATGTGCACTTCGTTGGCGCGCAGGTTGAAGCCCACGGCGCCCGCGATGCGGTTGGGGGTATTTTTGTCGAGCAGCAGCTTCACGATGAAGATGCGTTCCATGATCCGGTCTTCGCCCAGGGCGTTCTTGGCCGCTTCGGCCACGATGCACTTGTAGGACTCGCCGTTGATCATGATCTGCCAGCGGCCGGAACGCACGGGCTTGTCGCCCTTGCGCAGGGACTTGCCGGCGGCCTTGGCGGCGGCGCCGTTCAGATTGTGGCCGTCGTCGGCTTTGATCCAGCAGGGCAGGCCCCAGTCTTCGAACAGATGCACGGAGTCGTCCACGTGACGGCCCACGTCGAAGATCAGGTCTTCGCGCACCAGGCCCATGAGGTCGGTGCGGACCATGCGCACGTAATCGTCGGCGCTGTTCTCGCCCAGATAGGTGTTGATGGCGGAGAGGCCCTGCGCGACGGCGCCGGAGCGTTCCAGCGCGGCTTTGTCGCAGAGCATGATTTTGAGGCCGTGTTTGTCGCCCCAGCGCACGGCTTCATAAGCGACGCCGCAAGCGCCCATGCCGCCGCCCACGATGAGCAGGTCAACCGCATGTTCTTTCACTTCGGGTTCGCTGATGGCTACGCCCTTGTTCGCTTCCTTAACGGGAATCATCGGCATAATCGTTTCTCCTTATCGCACTAGCGGTTGAAGCGGCTTAACGACCGTGTTCCATGCAGGTGAAGACCTTGTCGGCTTCGGACACGTCGAACTTCTTGCCCAGGACTTCCTTCGGAGTGGCCAGAGCCTGTTCGGTGAACAGCAGTTCATCTTCCAGGTTGGCGCCTTCGGGATGGCCTTCGAAGGGCTTGATGGAGCCTTCAGGCGTGGTGCGAATGGGGAACTTGAAGCGTTTCACGCTGCCGTTGCGGAACTTGACCGTCCACATGATGGAGTCGGCCGAACGCATGGGGATACAGGTGCCGCCCATGGGCGCGAAGTCCGCGTAGGGACGGGCCGTAATGGCGCCCTGCGGGCAGATTTTCACGCAGGAATAGCATTCCCAGCAAGCGTCGGGTTCCTGGTTGTAGGCCTTCATTTCCTCGGGATCGAGGATCATCAGGTCGTTGGGGCAAATGTACATGCAGGCCGTCTTTTCGCCACCCTTGCAGCCGTCGCATTTGGACGGATCGACAAACGTCGGCATACGTATCCTCCAACTCTTAAAGTGTTAAAAACATTCCGCCAAGCCCTCGGCGAGGCGTGCGCGCCCCTTGCCGGCACGCCAGATTAGTCGCGCGCCTCGAAAAATAGTGGGGGCGCATGGCTTGCGCATTTAGTAACAAGCGAGTGCGGTTTGCGTCAAGCCCCTTTTGCAAAATTTCGCGGGTTCTTTACAAGCCCGTCTCCCGGAAAGCTTGGATTTCCAATGCCTGGAGCATATTCGGAAAAAGAGGCCGCGTAAAGCCCCCCGTCATTTTTTTCCCGGTTCGGCGGCAAAAACACGCGCGTGAACGCCGCCGGGCGGCCCCCCGCCGCTTGCCAGCGGGCGCGTTTCGGGCTAACAGGCTTGCGCAGACAAAAACCCGCCGCACGCATTTCCCGCAGAGGACAGAGCATGACCGAGCAATCCCACGACACCCGCCCCCGCCGCCCTTTGCGGGAGGTGGTCAGCGACATTGACCGCGATATCCTGCGCCTGTTGCTGCGCCGCCATAATCTTTTGGCGCGCATGCACAACAGCAAGGGCTTCCTGGAACCGGCCGAGGAAAAGGCCCTGCGCGAATCCTGGGAGGCCGCCGTCTCCCGCGTGAGCCGCGACGCCCGCCTCTCGGGCCGCTTTTTTTCATTGATGCAGGAAGTGGAATTTCTGCCCCGTCCCAGCGCCCAGCGCGAGGAAGGCGAAGGCGGCGAGGACGGGCAGGCCGCCGGAGCGGAACGCCGCCCGGCCTTCAACCTGGCCCCGGCCCTCAGGCCCGTGCGCCTGGCCATGTCCGCGCCCCTGGCCTGTCGGGCCACGCGCGCCTGGCTCATGCTGGCCGCGGCTTCGGGCCAGGCGTTGCGCATTGAGCCCTGCCTGATGAACGACCCCATCGTGGACTGCGTGAAGGCGCTCAACCAGCTCGGCGCGGGTCTTAACCGCGAAGAGGACGGCGTCACCGCCCGCGAGACGGCGCCCGTAGGCGCGCCGGACAAGGTGCTGCACGTGGGCGACAGCGCCTGGAATTTCTTCCTGCTTCTGGGCCATTATCTGGGCCGCCCCTCACGGGCCAAGTTCACCGGCGAAACAAGCCTCAAACTGGCGGATTTCTCCGCCGTCCGGCGTTTTCTGCCCAATCTGGGCGCGCGGCTCGTGCATGTGGTGCCCAAAAGCGACGGCCTGCCCGCGCGTCTGGAATGCTCCGGGATTCTGCCGGACGCGGCGGCCCTGCCCGCCGACGTGCCGGCGGAACTGGCCGAAGGCATTCTGCTGGCCGCACCCTTTTATGAACGCGCCCTGACGCTGGATCTGGCCGCCCACCCGCAACAGCAGCTGATTTTGGCCCGTGTGCTGCCCATTCTGCGCGCCGCGGACGCGGATATCAGCGTGACGGAGGGCCGCGTGCGGGTCGCGCCCGGTCCCCTCCGCCTGCCCGCTCGGCCCCGGCTGCCTCTGGAGCCGGAACTGGCCGTCTTTCTGCTGGCCCTGCCCCTGGTTCTTTCCGGCGAGACCCGTCTGGACGGCGGCTGGCCGCAATGGCCGGGAGCCCAGGCCGCCTGGGAACTGCTCCAGGCGCTGGGCCTGGATCTGCGCCGCGAACAGCCCGGCGAGGGCAGGCCGGAAGGCACGGTATGCGCCCATGCCGCCGCGCCTCTGAAACGCGCTTCGCTGGCTGCCCTGCCCGCCGGGCTTCTGGCCGGACTGCCCACAGATTGGGCTCCTCTGCCTGTGGCTCTGGCCGCCTGCGCGGCCTTGCGCGGCGGTGAGGCAAGCCTGCCCGAACTGCCGGGCGCAGACATGAGCGAAGTGACCAGTTTTCTTCACACTGTGGGTCTGGAGCGGACTGCTGAAGGCCGCTTGTGCAAAACAGAACAAGCGACCCTCCAGCAAAATGCCGCGCAGGCCTGGAACGCCCCCTCCCCGGTCTGGGCTCTGGCCCTGGCCCTGGCCGCCTGCGCGCGCGACACGCGCAACCAGGGTTTCCGCCTGGGCAACCCCGGCATTATGACCGGCCTGTTCCCGGCCTTCTGGACCCTGTACAACGCCCTGCCCGAACCGGCGGCCAAAAAACCGGCCGGGAACGAAAAGACAACGGCGGCTCCCGCGCGGCGGCGGATCATCACCACTGCCGTGGCCGTGCCGCCGGAACTCAAGGAAGAAGAATAATTAGAACAGGTTTATCTTAACCTTGCTCCGGCGGCTGTGAGAGCAGACGCCCGCCACAAAGGCGTAAGCGCAGGTTATTTGCGCTGGTACGCGCCAAAGTGGGCGTCTTCAAATTTGAATATAACATTAATCTGCTCTACGTTGCCGGGCGGTCTGACCATGGCCGGCAATCCCGTAATATTCCGCGAACCGGCCTGGAAAGTTACGCAAAGCAAAAGCCCCGCACGGTTATGGACCGGGCGGGGCTCCTTGTTGCGAAAGGCATGGACGCGGCGTTTATTCCTGAGTAAAACGATAGAGCCGCACGGCCAGGGGCTGGATATTGTCCTTGCTCATGGCCGAAACGACAAAGGCGTAGTCCCGGCTCTCGCCCGCCGGGGGGCAGGGGCCGCGGTAATGGCGGGTCAGGCCGCCCTCGGGGATGACGCCCGAACCGTCGTTGGCCCAGGTGCCGCCGCCGAAGAAACGCTCCTCGTCGCCGTACTCCACCAGGCGCACGTCAAAAGACTCCGTGCCGGCGGGCATGTCGGTGACGAGAATTTCAGGAGAGATGCGCGAACAGCGATGCACGTCGCGCAGGGTGACGGCAATGGACATGCCCTGCTCTTCCTCGACCTCTTTGGCGGCGCAGGCGGGCAGCAGCAGGGCGGCGAAAAGCGCGGGCATAAAAAGCCGCGCCGTTTTTGCGAAGACATTCAGACGCATTCAGAGCCTCCAGTGGAGATTGCATTCTCTAGCTCGACAAAGCTATAACCAATAGTCATGGCGAAGACAACAACCATCAGGAGTCGTTTATGTCAATTCTTGCCGACAGCGTAACCGGATACCTGGGCAACGCTTCATGGATCCGCCGCATGTTCGAGGCGGGCGGCCAGCTCAAGGCGCGCTTCGGCGCGGAGAACGTCTATGACTTCAGCCTGGGCAATCCCGACCTGCCCGCGCCGCCCGCCGTGGCCGAAGGGCTGCGCGATTTCGCCGAACACGCGGGCGAACCCTTCGCCTTCGGCTACATGCCCAACGGCGGCTTTCCCTGGCTGCGCGAAAAACTGGCCGCACACCTCAGCACCGAACAGGGCGTCAAGCTCACGGCCGACGACGTGCTGCTGAGCTGCGGCGCGGCGGGCGGGCTGAACGCTTTTTTGCGCGCCGTGCTCAATCCCGGCGAGGAAATGATCAGTTTCGCCCCCTACTTTGTGGAATACGGCTTCTACGTCGCCAACCACGGC
Source organism: Desulfovibrio porci (assembly GCF_009696265.1). Classification (NCBI taxonomy): domain Bacteria; kingdom Pseudomonadati; phylum Thermodesulfobacteriota; class Desulfovibrionia; order Desulfovibrionales; family Desulfovibrionaceae; genus Desulfovibrio; species Desulfovibrio porci. The sequence continues at coordinate 100,491 of NZ_VUMH01000007.1, read as the reverse complement.
GGCACGTTCAAGGCCGTCATGAGCCGGAAGGACACCTTTGCCCCGGATCTCAAGGCGCTGGAGGAGGCCATCAGCAAAAAGACGCGTGTGGTGCTGATCAACTCCCCGCACAATCCCACGGGCGTGATCTACAGCCGCAAGGAACTCATCGCGCTTGCCGACCTTCTGGAAAACAAAAGCCAGGAATACGGGCGGCCCATCTGGCTGGTGGCTGACGAGCCTTACCGCTTCCTGGCGTACGACGGCGCGGAAGTGCCCTCGGTGCTGCCCCTCTATCCCTATGCCGTGGCCATCAGCTCCTTTTCCAAAAACCTCTCCCTGCCCGGCGAGCGGGTGGGCTATGTGGCCCTCTCGCCCCGGCTGCCGGAAAAAGCCGAGCTCATGGCCGGTCTGACCCTGACCAACCGCATTCTGGGTTTTGTCAATCCGCCGGTCATCGGCCAGCACATCATGGCCAAAGCCCTGGGCAGCCAGGTGGACCTCTCCGTGTACGCGGCCCGGCGCAAGGCCATGGCCGAAGTGCTGCGCGAGGCGGGCTATGATTTCCAGATGCCCGCGGGCGCGTTCTACTTCTTCCCCAAGGCCCCGGGCGGCGATGACGTGGCCTTTGTGAACCAGCTGCTGGAGGAACGCGTGCTGGCCGTGCCCGGCTCGGGCTTCGGCTGCCCCGGCTATTTCCGCCTGGCGTTCTGCGTGGACGAAAGCGTGATCCGCAACGCCGCCGACGGCTTTGCCAAAGCCCGCGCGGCCGTCAAATAAGGAAGCGGGCATGATTCGGCATCCTTTCCCGTCTCTCGTCGCCGCCGTTGCGCGCCGCATCCCGGCGGCCCGGCGTCCGTTGGTCCGCGCCGTGTTCTGCGCCGTGTTCTGCGCCCTGCTTTATGCCTGGCCGTGCGCGGCCCAGGCCAAGGACATCAGCGCGCGGGAAGCGGCGGCTCTGCTCCAGTCCCCGCCCGCGGGACTGTTGATTCTGGACGTGCGCACGCCCGGCGAATTCCGGCAGGGACACCTGCCCGGCGCGCGCAATATGGACTTCTTCGGCGGCCGTTTCGATCTGGACGCGGCGGCCCTGCCCAAGGATCATCCTGTGCTGCTCTACTGCCGCACGGGGCAGCGCTCCGCCGGAGCCGCCGAGGCGCTGGAACAGGTCGGGGTCAAAAACATCCTGCACATGAACCAGGGTATTGAGGCCTGGGAAAAAGCCGGTCTGCCCCTGGAAAAATAGACAGCGCGCAAACGCCAGGGGCTGTCTCTAAGATGAATTTTGTTTCCTGGCAAGAAAAAAGCCGTTCGCGGGCCGGGGATAGCACTCTTCCGGTACAGACCCGGGCCGCGAACGGCTTCTGACACAGTCCAGGGGGCAAAAGACGCTTTTGAGAGGCCGCCCCTGTGTCGTTGGCACGGATACTGCTTCATAGGGGGCGGGGAGGAAGATTTTTCCTCTTCGCCCGTTTTTTACGGGCAAGGTAACTTTAAGAGTGCCAATTCTTAAAGTTAACCCGTTCCAGGAGGCAGCAGCGTGAACTCGGCACTGTACATCGGCGCCACCGGCATGAAGGGCCTGAGCCAGGGCATGCAGGTGACCAGCAACAATCTGGCCAATGTCAGCACCATCGGCTATAAGCAGCAGGGCATCCTGTTCTCCGACCTGATCTCCACGAGCCAGGCCGGTATGGGCGAATGGTGGAACAACCAGGAGAACTCACGCGTGGCCCTGGGCCAGACCGGCAAGGGCGTACAGGTGGACTCGGTGCGCACCATTTTCAAGCAGGGGCCCATGGAGTCCAGCAATACGGTCACGGACATGGCCATCAACGGCAAGGGCTTTTTCCAGGTGACTGACGGCGTGAGCCTCTACTACACCCGGGCGGGCGACTTCCGTCCGGACAATGAGGGCGTCTGGCGCACCCCCACTGGCCTAGCCCTCAACGGCTACAAGTATAATGAGGACGGCAGCCTGGGCGACCTGCAGGAAGTCAAGATCGACAAATTCGGCACCATGCCGGGCAAGGGAACGGCACGGGTGGACCTGACCATGAATCTGAACTCGGGCCAGGACAATGCCGTAAACGCGGACAACCCCTATTTCGGCCTGCTGGGCCTCTACAATGCCACGGCCGCCAAGCCGCTTTCCAGCGGTTCATACAGTTACGCCCAGGGCATGACCCTCTATGACGCCGAAGGCAACGCGCGTACGGTCACGGCCTATTTCGACGGCGCGCCCGACAGCACGTCAGGTTCCATGATCGAATTTCTCATCGCCGCCGGGGCTTCCGCCGCGGGCAAGACCGATGCGGACGGCAACGTCATCCCGCCTTCGCCGGGCGACGGCCTGTTGATGAGCGGCGTGCTGCAATTCGACGCTTCGGGCCGCCTGACGGGCATGTCCGCTTTCACGCCCACAGTGGAAGGCAGCAAAAATCTGGCCGACTGGCAACCCGCCGAACTGAAGGACGGCCTGCCCCAGCTTACCCTGGACGGCGCGACCATGGCCGTGAACTTCGGCGTCAGCGCCGCCGGAGGCTGGCAGAACGCTCCGGCTTCGGCGGCGGATGTGGGCACGGACCAGAGCAAGCTGCCCTCCATGGGGGCGGACGCCGTGCGCGCTAAAGACGCCACCACGGCCTACAACAGTTCCTCGCCCACCGGCGCCTACAAGCAGGACGGCTATGCCGAAGGCGTTCTGAGCGCCATCAGCATCGGAACCGACGGCACGGTGGTGGGCCGCTATTCCAACAGCCAGGATCAGAACCTCTGGCAGATTCCGATCTGCCGCTTCACCAGTGAGGACGGCCTGCGCCGCGAGGGCGGCAATCTTTTTTCCGCCACGGACGACGCCGGCCAGATGGACATGGGCGTGGCCGGCACTGAAAACTACGGCGCCGTGAACGCCTATAATATTGAAGAATCCAACGTGGATATGGCCACGGAAATGGTCAACATGATCATCACCCAGCGCGGTTTCCAGTCCAACAGCAAGGTGGTGACCACGGCGGACCAGATGCTCCAGAAGGCCATGGAGCTGAAGCGCTAGGCTCAGCCCTTATTACATCGCCGTCCGCGCGAACTTTCACGCCGTGCCGGGAATTCCGGACGCCGGCTGCGCCGTTTCTCCGGCGGCCGCGAGAGGGTCCGGCCCGTAAAGGTTGGCCCCCCGCACGCCCCGTTGCAAGGTCATCCGGAGCAGGACCAAAGTATACACGCAGTTCACCAGCAGCAAAAAAAGCGGGATGCCGGGATCACCGCGCATCAGGCTATGTTCCGCCGCAAAGCCGGAAAAGAACTGCACGAGCGCATAGCCCGCCACCCAGCCGCCGCTGTGACCGGCATCATGCAGACGGCGCACCAGGACTGCCAGGCCCGGCAGCAACAGGGGCAGCAGCGCGATGCCCGCCAGCAGAAAAGGCTGGTCGGCGGCAAAACGCAAAAAGACCATGAACGGGGAGGAAAAGAGGTCCGGGTTTTTGCTTGCCAGCAGGCGGAAAACGCGCGGCGGCGTGTACAGTGAAAAGCACAGAGAGACGAAAATAAGCTGGCCCAGGGCGAAATACCAGTATTCGGCGCGACAGGCGCGACCGCGAAAGCCGACGTAGTTGCGCAGCACGCAGCTTTTGAGCGCCGTGGGAAAGTCCATGCCCGCGCGGGGCGCGGGCGCGCCCGCGGAATCCGGCGCGCCCGGCGCCGGTCCGTAACGGTTGGCGGCGTTTGTGCCCTTGCGCATCAGGCAGACTCCCAGGCCGATTACGGCCGGCAGGCTCACGGCCAGCCGTGCCAACTCAGGATGAAAATTGAACCGGTGCGGATCGACGCCATAGAGCCCCCAGAGGGCGTCCAGAGGAGTTTGAAAAAAGATCTGCGCCTGTTTTGCGGCGTTTTGCACCACGATCAGCAGCAAACGCGGAAGCTCGAGATTCAGCAGAAAACCCGCGCGCAACGGGATTCCCGTCCAGAACATCCAGACCAGCCAGAACGCCGCCCCGCCGACGGCCGAAGAGATGAGCATCCCCCAAAACCAGGCTCCGCTGCGGCCCGTATCATGCAGACGGCGGATCTGCGCGCCCCAGGCGGGCAGCAGTAAAAGAAGGAATACCGGGGCATGCGCCAGACGGAGAGCAAATGCGCACCCCCACGAATCCCTGCCGAGAAACAAAGCCAGCCGGAAAGCTCCCTCGACCAGCACGCAGAAGAGCAGAAACCACCAGAATTCGGAACGGCCGGCCCGGCTCTGGAAATCGGCGTATTTTGTGGTCAGGCAGACTTTGACGGCGGTAAAGAACCCCATACTCACCTCCGGCTAACTATGTCCCAGCGGCGCGCGGGCGCGGGCGACTCTGCCACGATACACGCCGCTGCCGCCTTCGGCAACGCCGTGGGCCGCCCCGGCATATTTTGCCGCTGTCCCGATCTGCGCGCCCCAGGGCAGGCGTATCGAAAAATCTTATTTTATTGACCCGGTAGCTCGAGAGACGGACAAAAAAGGGCAAAGCCACTTTTCTCCGCCGTAACGAAGCCCAGGCGGACGGCTGATGTCGGGAGAATACTGCGCCGGCCGTTGTCGCGCCGGCGGCTTGTTTGAGCCGTTCACGGCGAAGCCTTGTTACGGAACAAAACAGCATCGCTACGGACAGCGACAGTGACTTCCCTGGACATAATTTCGCGTAACCAATTGCTGTCTTTATCCGTACGGCTCACAAGCTCACCTACGGCTAAAGCTCCTGCGTCGCAACGGCTGAAGCAAGATTTTCCGGCGCGGGCAAAAAAAATGGCGCTTTTTGCGCGGAGACCGAGCGGAAGGCGGCCCAAGGGCTGTGCCGTTGGCGACTTACGGGCATCGAGAGCAGAGATGTACTCAGGCACGTGAGCAGCAAACAGCGCCGGATGACGCCGCCGGCGCCTAACAGGCTGGGACGGATAATCACGACAAATAACAGACCGGCAAAACTGAAATCAGCCGCGCCCGCCCCGGCTTGCGCGTCTGGAGCCTTCTTGCCCGCAAAAGCGCGATGGGCTATCGTGAACAAATGCACTCCATACCGCGCTATGCGCCGAAACTCTTTCTGCCCGCCGACCTCTACGGCGTGACCGGCTGGCCTCTGGCCCAGAGCCTTTCCCCCCTGCTGCACAACACCGGCTTTCAGACCCTGGACATTCCGGCGGTCTATCTACGCTGGGAAGTGCCGCCGGAACGCCTGCCCGCCTTTGTGGACAGCGTGCGCCTGCTGGGCATCCGGGGCTGTTCGGTGACCATACCGCACAAAATGGCCCTGCTGCCCCTGCTGGACCGGATCAGCGAGCAGGCGGAACTGGCCGGGGCGGCCAACACCATCTATTGGGACGGCCAAACCCTCTGCGGCGACAATACCGACGTGAGCGGCTTTCTGACGCCCCTGGCGGACGCGCCCCTGGAAAACACGGACGCCCTGCTGCTGGGCGCGGGCGGCGCCGCCCACGCCGTGGCCGCCGGACTGCGCCTGCGGCGCTGCCGCAAGGTCTTTGTGACCACGCCTTCCAACCGCAGTCATCTGCCCCTGGCCGAACGCTTCGGTTTTACGCCCGTGCCCTGGGAGCAGCGCCACGACGTGCCCGCCGGGCTGATCATCAACACCACGCCTCTGGGCATGCGCGGCAAGCATGAGGGCGAAAGCCCCTACGACTTCAGCCTGTCCGCCACCGCCCATGTCGCGGACACGACAAACGCGGCCGACGGAAAGGCCTATGCTGATACGGCCGGCATAGCCTACGACATTGTGTATAATCCGCTGGAAACCCGTTTTCTGCGCGAGGCGCGGCGGGCCGGGCGGCGTTGCGTCACGGGCCTGGACATGTTTTTCGGCCAAGGCGACGCCCAGTTCCGGCTCTGGACCGGCAGGTCCCTGCCCCCCGAAGCCCGGCAAAACCTGGAAAAGGCGCTCTACGGCGCGCGATGACGCATAGTCACACGACGGATACACCATGAACATTCTGATCCTGCACGGCGTCAATCTGAACATGTTCGGCAAGCGCGATCCGGCCCATTACGGCACGGCCACGCTCACGGACATCGACGCGGCCCTGGCGGACCTGGCCCGGGAGCTGGGCGCGGGCCTCGTCACCTTTCAGACCAACCACGAAGGGGAGATGGTGGAGCGCATCCACCGCGTCCCGGAGGAAGACATCCAGGCCGTGGTCATCAACGCCGGAGCCTGGACCCACTACAGCTACGCCATCGCGGACGCTCTGGCCATTCTGGCCGTGCCCGTGGTGGAGGTGCACATGTCCAACGTGCACGCGCGCGAAGCCTTCCGGCACAACTCCGTGCTGGCCCCGGTCTGCGCGGGCAGCATCGCGGGATTCGGCGTGAACAGCTATCTTCTGGGCCTGCGAGCCGCCTGCGGTATGGCGTAAAACACACGTGATACCAGGAGGTTGTGAAAGAAAAGATTTTATATTTGACTTTCTCCCGTCAGCACCTAGATTTTTACTATCTTCTCCTGTAGATACAAAAAAATTTGACTTTCATCCGCTCCTGTCCTTCAGCTTCTAACCAGAGAGTTGTCATGAACGACGCCATCAACCTGAGCCGGATGCGCGACGCCGCCTTTACGGCGGAAGTGGAGGCGCAAAGCGGCCAAAACGTGTCCACCTGCTACCAGTGCGGCAATTGCACCGCCGGCTGTCCGGCAGGCTTTGTCTACGACCGGCAGGTCAACCAGATCATGCGCGGCGTGCAGCTCGGCCTGAAAGACGAGGTGCTTAATTCGCGCTCCATCTGGATGTGCCTGTCCTGTTCCACCTGTTCCCTGCGCTGCCCCAACAATATCGACGTGGCGGCGGTCATGGAGACCCTGCGCCACATGGCCCGCAAGGAAGGCCGGGTGACCGTGCCCAAGGTGGAAAAATTCTGGTTCTCCTTCCTCGACACCGTGCGCGCCTTCGGCCGCACCTACGAAATCGGCACCATGGCGCTGTACATGATGCGCTCCATGCGCCTGTTCACGGATCTGGACCTCGCGCCCGAGGCGCTGAAAAAGAAAAAGCTGGGCTTCAAGCCCCACGTCATTCCCGGCGGCGGGGCCGACGCCGTAGCCCGGATCATGCAGCGCTATAAGGAGCGCGCCAAACGCGAGGGGGTGCGGCCATGAAGTTTTCCTACTATCCCGGCTGCTCGGCCAAAGGCTCCTCGGCGGATTACGAAAAATCCACTCAGGCCGTGTGCGCGGCTCTGGGCCTCTACCTTGAGGAACTGCCGGGCTGGAACTGCTGCGGTTCCACCCCGGCCCACGCCGTGGATACCGAGCTTTCCGCCGCGCTCTGCGTGCGCAACCTGGACATCGCGGCCCGCCAGCAGGCCGAAACCGTGCTGACGCCCTGTCCCAGCTGTCTTTCCAACCTGCGTCACGCGGCCAAGCGCATGGAAGATCCGGCGTTCCGCGCGCGCGTGGACGAATTGCTGGACACCCCGGCGGCGCAGTTTCCCGAGGTCACCTCGGTGATGCAGGGCATCGCCCGGGTTTACGACGCCGAGGCCATTGCCGCGCAGGTGAAAAAGAGCCTCAAAGGCATCAAGCTGGCCGCCTATTACGGCTGTCTGATGAGCCGCCCGCCCGAAATCATGGACTTCGGCGATCCGGAAAACCCCACGCTCATGGAAAGCCTGCTTTCCGCCTGCGGCGCGGAAATGGTGGATTTTCCGCTCAAGACCGTCTGCTGCGGCGCGTCCTTCGGCATCCCGGAACGGGCCATGACCGCGCGCAATTCGGGCCGCATTCTGGAGCTGGCCACGCAGATGGGCGTGGACGCCATTGTGGTGGCCTGTCCGCTCTGCCAGATGAATCTTGACCTGCGCCAGAAACAGGCCGCCAAGGAGGCTGACGCCTTCTTCCGCATGCCCGTGCTTTACTTCACGCAGATGATGGGCCTGGCCTTCGGCATCGCGCCCGAGCATCTCGGGCTTGAAAAACTCCGCGTCAGCGCCGACGAACTGCTGCGCAAGATTGACGGCGCGCAGGCCGGCGAAGGAGACAGATAATGAGAATAGGCGTCTTTATCTGCCATTGCGGCAGCAACATCGGCGGCACCGTGGACTGCGCGAAAGTGGCTGAAATCGCCCGCGGCTTCCCGGACGTGGTTTACGCCGACGACCCCATGTACACCTGCGCCGAGCCGGGCCAGGCCGCCATTGAGGCGGCCATCCACGAGCACAAGCTGGACGGCGTGGTGGTGGCCTCCTGTACGCCCCGCATGCACGAGCCCACTTTCCGCCGCACCGTGGAACGGGCCGGACTCAACCGCTACATGTTCGAGATGGCCAACATCCGCGAGCACGTCTCCTGGATCGGCAAGGACAAGGAAGCCAACACCAACAAGGCCGCCGAACTGGTGCGCCTGGCCGTGGAAAAGCTGCGCAACGACAAACCCCTGGTGGCCAAGTCCTTTGACGTGACCAAGAAGGTGCTGGTCATCGGCGGCGGCGTGGCGGGCATCCAGGCCGCGCTGGACTGCGCCGACGGCGGCGTGCCCGTGGTGCTGGTGGAACGCGAGGCCACCATCGGCGGCAAGATGGCCAAGCTGGACAAGACCTTCCCCACCGTGGACTGCTCGGCCTGCATCCTGGGCCCCAAGATGGTGGATGTGGCCCAGCACCCCAACATCACCCTCTACGCCTACTCGGAAGTGGAGGACATCTCGGGCTATGTGGGCAACTTCACGGTGAAGATCCGCAAGAAGGCCGCCTACGTGGACTGGAGCAAATGCACCGGCTGCGGGGCCTGCACCGAAAAATGCCCCAGCAAGAAGACGCCGGACGCCTTCAATGAATTCACCGGCCCCACCACGGCCATCACCATCGCCTTCCCCCAGGCCATCCCCAAGAAGGCGGTCATCAACGCCGCGCACTGCCGCCAGTTCGTCAAGGGCAAGTGCGGGGTCTGCTCCAAGGTCTGCCCCACGGGCGCCATCCAGTACGACATGCAGGATGAGATCGTCACCGAGGAAGTGGGTTCCATCGTGGCGGCCACGGGCTACGACCTCATGGACTGGACCGTGTACGAGGAATACGGCGGCGGCAGATACCCCGACGTGATCACCTCGCTCCAGTACGAGCGCCTTTTGTCGGCCTCCGGCCCCACGGGCGGGCACATCGTGCGCCCCTCGGACGGCCGCGAACCGCAAAAGGTGGTCTTCATCCAGTGCGTGGGCTCGCGCGACAGGTCCATCGGCCGTCCCTACTGCTCGGGCTTCTGCTGCATGTACACGGCCAAACAGGCCGTGCTGACCAAGGACCACATCCCCACGTCCCAGTCTTACGTCTTTTATATGGACATCCGCGCGCCGGGCAAGATGTACGACGAGTTCACCCGCCGGGCCATGGAGGAATACGGCACGGAATACATCCGCGGCCGCGTTTCAAGCATCTATCCCGACGGCAACGGCCAGTATGTGGTCATGGGCGTGGACACCCTGCTGGGCGAGCCCGTGGAGATCAGGGCCGACCTGGTGGTTCTGGCCGTGGGCATCGAAGCCAGCAAAGGCTCGCCCCAACTGGCCGAAAAGCTGCGCATCTCCTACGATCACTACGGCTTCTTCATGGAAAGCCATGTGAAGCTCAAGCCCGTGGAGACCAATACCGCCGGCGTATTCCTGGCCGGCGTCTGCCAGGGGGCCAAGGACATCCCGGCCTCCGTGGCGCAGGGCTCGGCGGCGGCGGCCAAGGTGCTGGCGCTCTTCGCCCGCGACAAACTGGAGAGCGATCCGCAGATCGCCCAGGTGGACATCCGCCGCTGCGTGAACTGCGGCAAGTGCATCCGCTGCTGCCCCTTCGGGGCCATCAAGGAAGTGGAAATCCGGGGCGAAGGCAAGGCCCAGGTCATTGAGACTGTCTGCCAGGGCTGCGGCCTGTGCACGGCCACCTGCCCGCAGGGCGCCATCCAGCTCTCACACGCCACCGACAACCAGATTCTTGCGGAGGTGAACGCGCTATGCCAGTGCTGAAAGGCAAAGAACTGCGGATTGTGGGTTTTCTCTGCAACTGGTGCTCCTACGGCGGCGCCGACACGGCCGGGGTCGCCCGCGCCGGGCAGCCCACGGACCTGCGGATTATCCGCGTGCCCTGCTCGGGCCGCATTGACCCGCTCTTTATCGTCAAGGCCCTGCTCAACGGCGCGGACGGCGTGCTGGTTTCCGGCTGTCACCCGCGCGACTGCCACTACGCCGCGGGCAACTTTTACGCCCGCCGCCGCCTGGAAGTGCTCAAACAGTTTCTGCCCGTGCTGGGCATCGACGACCGGCGCTTCGAGTATACCTGGGTTTCGGCCTCCGAAGGCCAGCGCTGGCAGCAGGTGGTCACGGTCTTCACCGACCGCATCCACAAGCTGGGCCCCGCGCCCCGCCTGGAGGACGCCGAGCCCCTGCTGAAAATCGCGGACATGGCCCTGACCTCCCTGCGTCCCCTGGGCACCGGCCAGAATGCCGCCCTGGACCAGCTCAAGGAAGCCATCAAGGCCAAACTGCCGGAACTGGACTGCGTCATCGGCTGGCAGCAGGGCTATGACGGCGCGCACACCGTGCCCCTGTTCATGAAGACCCCGGAAGACGTGGACAAACTGGTCTGGGGTCCGTTCAACGTCAACAATCCCGCCGTCTATCTGCCCTCCTTCAAGGGCAAGAAGGTGGGCATCGTGGTCAAAGGCTGCGATTCGCGCTCGGTGGTGGAGCTGCTGCAGGAAGACCTGATCAAACGCGAGGACGTGACCATCTTCGCTCTGCCCTGCGAAGGCACGCTGGACATGGCCCGGGTCAATCAGGAGCTCGGCCGCTACAGCAAAATCGACAGCGTGACCTATGACGAGGCCGGGGTGACCATCACGGCCGACGGCAAGGAACACCGCTTCTGCATGACCGACTGCGCTCAGGGCAAATGCTACGGCTGCACCACGCCCATGGCCGTGCTGGCCGACACCCGCGCGGGCGAGCCGGTCAAGGTGGAACCCGGCGCCTACACTCCGCCGGAGTTGGCCCTGCTGGATTCCATGAGCCTTGAGGAGCGCATGGCCTTCTGGCGCGGCCAGATGGAGCGCTGCCTGCGCTGCTACGCCTGCCGCAACGCCTGTCCCATGTGCGTCTGCCGCGACTTCTGCGTCTCCGACAGCCGCGACCCGCACTGGATGAGCCAGGAGGACAGCACGCGCGAGAAACTCTTTTTCCAGACCATTCACGCCCTGCATCTGGCCGGGCGCTGCACGGGCTGCGGCGAATGCCAGCGGGCCTGCCCGGTGGGCATTCCGATTCTGGCCATGCGCCAGCAGATCGCCCGCGCCGTGGGGCAGCTCTTTGACGACTACAAGGCCGGTCTTGACCCGGCCGCCGTGCCGCCGCTGCTGGGCTATGAACTGGAAGAAAAGAACATCCATGAGAGGGACTGGAAATGAGCATGACCCGCTTTGTCACATCCGACGGCCTGCCCGGCCTTCTGGCCTTCCTCTCGCAAAACGGCCGGCGCGTGCTTGTACCGGTGGAAAAACCGGCCAACAAGCGCTCCGTGGTCTTCGAGCCGTGGAGCCAGGGCATGCCCTTCACCCTGGAAAAAGCCACCGTGCCGCCCAAGGCCGCGGTGCTGCCCCAGTGTGAAACCCTGGTGCGCTATAAAAAGAGCAAGGACCCGGAAAATCCCGAGCGCGTGACCATGAGCCTGGACGACGGCATTGAGGTCCAGCCCACGGTGGTCTTTGCCTGCCGCCCCTGCGACGCGCGCGGCTTTTCCGTGCTGGACCGGCCCTATCTGGAAGGCCCCTTTGCCGACCCCTATTACAAAGCCCGGCGCGAGGCGCTCACGGTGGTCACCATCACCTGCCCCAGCGGCTGCAACACCTGTTTCTGCCACTGGGTGGGCGGCGGCCCCTCTTCCCCCGAGGGGTCGGACGTGCTGATGACCGAAGTGGAAGGCGGCTACGTGCTCCAGGCCGTGACGCCCAAGGGCGAGGAACTGCTGGCGGCCTCCAGCCTGCCCGACGGCGCGGAACAGTTCCCCCTGGCCGAAGCGGCGCGCAAGGCCGCCTGGGCCACGCTGGAACCCGCGCCGAACATCAAGGGCGCGCCGGAAAAACTGGCGGCCCTGTTCACCGACACGGAGTTCTGGCAGAGCTGGACCGACCGCTGCCTGTCCTGCGGGGCCTGCACCTACTTCTGCCCCACCTGTTACTGCTTCAGCATCACGGACGAAGGCGAGGGCCTGAGCGAAAAAGGCGGACGCCGCCTGCGCAGCTGGGACAACTGCATGTCCTCGTTGTTCACCCGCGAGGCCAGCGGCCACAACCCGCGCATGCTCAAGGCTTTCCGCATGCGCAACCGCGTGTCGCACAAGTTCTCCACCTATCCTGAAAACTGGGGGGCGTTCTCCTGCAACGGCTGCGGCCGCTGCATCAGCAACTGTCCCGTTTGCCTGGACATCCGCGCCATAGTGCTCGCCGCGCTCAACGCAGACCAGGCCACCGCCGAGTAGAGGAGCTGACGCATGGCTACCAAGAAAACTTCCGGCAAAGCCAAAACCGCATCCAAGGCGGCCCCCAAGGCCGCTCCCCAAACCGCGCCCAAGCAAGCTCCCAAGGCCGCAGCGCCCAAAAAGGACGTTGCGCCCAAGCCCCGGGCCGCCGAAGTGCCCGCGGCCGCCCAGGCGGTTTCACCGGCCGTGCGCCCGGACGCGGAGCTTGTGGCGCATGAGGAGCACGCTCCCGTGATTCGGGAAGAAGGCGAACTGGCCGTCAGGGAAAGCGCCGCGCCCGCCACGGTGAAAACGCCCGACGCGGCTCCGGCTCCCGAGGCCCCCAAGACTGAGACTAAACCCGCCGCGGCCCCCAAAGCCGCCAAGGGCAAGGGCATGCTGCGGGAAATCTCGCCCCGGCCCATGCCTCAGGGCAATCCCTACAAACCCATGCCCGCCACTGTGGCCGAGGTCATCCGGGAAACCGGCAACATCACGACCCTGCGGGTGATCCTGGACAACGCCGAGGATATGAAATCCTTCCGCCACGAGCCGGGCCAGGTGGGCCAGCTTTCAGTGTTCGGCGCGGGCGAAGCCACCTTTGTCATCAATTCCCCGCCGTCCATGAAGGACTATCTGCAATTCTCGGTCATGCAGGCCGGTGAAGTGACCGCCGCCATCCACCGTCTGTCGCCCGGCGACAAGGTGGGCGTGCGCGCCCCCCTGGGCAACTTCTTCCCCTACAACGACTGGAAGGGCAAGGACGTCTTCTTTGTGGGCGGCGGCATCGGCATGGCCCCCATCCGCACCATCATGCTGCATCTGCTGGAGCGCAAGGCGGATTACGGCAAGATCAGCCTGCTCTACGGCGCGCGTACGCCCCGCGACATGGCCTTCAGCTATGAGCTGGAGGACTGGCTGCGCCGCCCCGATCTGGACTGCACACTGTGCATCGACGCCCCGTTTGAGGGCTGGGAGCACAAGGTGGGCCTGATCCCCAACGTGCTGCTGGAGCTGAATCCCGATCCGGCCAATTGCGTGGCCGTGCTCTGCGGGCCGCCGGTGATGATCAAGTTCACGGTGCAGGCGCTGCAAAAGCTGAACTTCGCGCCGGAAAACATCGTCACCACCCTGGAAAAACGCATGAAGTGCGGCATCGGCATCTGCGGGCGCTGCAATATCGGCGGCCGCTACGTCTGCGTGGACGGGCCGGTGTTTACCTGGAAGGAATTGCAGGAACTGCCGCCGGAACTGTAGGCATCCGGCCTTTTTTGCCCGCTGGCTGTGTTAGCTCTGCTGCCCTCAGCCGTTGGCAGCATGGCCGCCCTACGGCTGAGGCAAACTGCGCGGCCGCCGGAGACTAACCGGCGGCCGTTTCTTGTCGCCTGTTGACAGGCGCGGGCTTGTGGGTAATGGAAAAACAACATTGTTCCATCCAAGGGAGAAAAAATGAGAAAACTGTTTATGCTCTGCTGCCTTATGCTGAGCCTGCCCGTGGCGGCCCAGGCGGCGGACGAAAAAATTGATCCGGCCACCTATATCTGCGCGGAACTGGTGGCCACCGGCGTTTCCGGCCAGCCGCCGCTGTTCGAGGGCCTGCAGATTGACGGCTATGCCGCCGCCGCGCTGGACAAGCCCGTGGCCGACCCGAACATCATGGCCCCGCTGCTGGAGCAGGTCTACGCCGCCTGTCAGGCCAAGCCCACGGAAAAGGTCATCCCCCTCTGGCAGGAAGCCCGCAAAAACCAGGCTGTGGCCGATGACGGCCCCTGGCGCGCGGACAAGACCACCTGCAAGCAATACAGCGAAAATGAAGACGACGGCAGCGGCTTTGTTATCTGGCTGGACGGCTACAACCGCCAGAAAAGCGGCAAGCCCGGCTCGGTGCTGGAAAGCGACGATACCCTCAAGGCCTATCTGGACGCCTGCGCCAAGCAGCCGGAAGCCCTGATGATCGACGTCATGCGGGAAAGCGCCAAGTAAAGTCGCCCGTCTTTGCCGATGACTGACAAAAAGGCCGCGCCGGTGGAGTCCCAACTCTCCAGCGACGGCCTTTTCAACGCCCGGAGGGAAGAATGCGACATATCCGCCCGTTCGGTCTCCTGTTACTCTGTATCGTCCTGGCGGCTTTCACCACCATACCCTCCTTGCCGCAGGCATCCACACGGCATAAAAAAATGTCGCCAGACTATAATATCAACTCCTTTACTCCTGCCACAGCCATCTGCGCGGACTTGGAAAAAATCCTTGCGTCCAGCCCACCGGCCGTCATGTTCATCCTGAGCCAGATCGACGGTTACAGCGCCGGACAGCAGCGGATTGATCTGGCCGTCTTCGTGGCCAACGCCTCTCCAAAGGACGGCTGTGATCCCACCCTACCCGTGCAGGATTTGTTCGCCGCCTGCGAGGCCGCTCCCCAACAGCCTCTGCTCCCGCTCTGGCGAAAAATCACGCGCGACTGGCGGCCCCGGAATGCGGAACAGAGCAATTGCGCTGAACTGCTCCGGGATCTGGCGAACACGGACAGCGGACAAGATAAGGATGAGCACGCCCTGGCCTTTCTGGCCTGGTTGCACGGCTATACGCGCCTGGGGCACGGCGGGCCTCGCATGGGACTTTTCAACAGCGACGCCCTGCGAGATGCGCTGACGGTCTGCGCGCTACGTCCCAGGCGTCTGATCCGGGATGTTTTACCGCCGGTCTCGCGAAGTTTGCCTTTGCCGCCAGCATGTATGAAAACGGATGAGGCTGCCGCGCACCGCGTCGCGTCAGATTTTGATCCTGTTTCCGCCACCTGCGCGGACTGGCTGTCACTGGACGGCGACCAGCCCCTGAAATACGGGGACACTACGCGGCTGGACGCCATGGAAAACGCGCTCATTCAGGTGGATGGCTACGCCAGCGCGTTGGATGGTGTTCCCCTGCCCAGCGCACTGGAATCCAAGCGCCACATCCGAGATCGCCTGAAAAACATCTGCATGGCCCAGCCCCGGAAGCGGCTGATCACACTCTGGCGCATTCTCAGGCCACTTACGCTGAAGGCGGACCAGACCACCTGCGCCGATTGGCTGACTCCATCGAGAAGCGGAGACAGCTTGCGGAATTTATTCTCTCTTTTCTGGCTCTACGGCTACAATCAGGCTGAAAGTGGAGTCCCCGGTTCTCTGTTTGCCCTGACCGGCGACCCGGATCGCGTGTTTGAACACGCCCTGGATGCCGTCTGCGCCCGACGGCCGGAAGCCCTGCTGCGCGACGCACTGCGAGATATGGAACGGCATTGGTAAGGAGGCGCGGTGTGAAAAAAACCATCTTTTCGTTCTGCTGGCCGGCTCTGCTTTTCCTGCCTTTGGCGGCGTTCCCGCAAAACGCGGCGCCGGACGCCGCCGGAGGGCATTCCTTCTCAAATCCTGCCACAGCCATCTGCGCGGCTTGGGCCGGACCAGCGACGGACGGCGAAAAAATGCGACGCTTTCTGGAGGCGTTGACGCTGGACGCCTATGTCAGCGCGCGGCACGGCGGCACAGGGTTCAACTGGCGTGACATAACTTCTCTGCTGGCCCGGGTGGAACGGATTTGCACCGCCGAACCCGCCCGCAGCCTGGCCGAAGTGTGGCAAGAACGGAAAACGGCCTGGCACCGGGGATCATGGAAGGCGAACACCGTCCGCTGCCGGGAGATTCTGGCCGCCGGGGATTGCAATGAAGACGCGTTTTTCTTCGGCATCTGGCTCTATGCCTATGATCAGGCCAAAGACGGCCGTAGCGAGGCGACACTACAGACTCTGCCGCAAGGAGGCGGCGCAATGGTTTGGGAGGAATGTGAACGCACCCCCGACGCGCGGCTTCTGGACGTCCTCCGCCGCATGCAGGGGAAGTAGCATCGTGCCGTATCTCCCGCTTACAGCAGGCTCATATAGATGGGAATGGTCAGGGCCGAAAGCAGGGTGGACAGCGAGACCATCAGCGCGCCGAATTCCGCGTCCGTGCGGTAATAGGCGCTGAGAATGGCCGCCTGCATCAGCACCGGCAGCGAGGCCTGCATGATGAAGACCTTGCCCATGAGCTCGGGAATGGGAAAAAGCGGCACAAGCAGCAGCACCACCAGCGGGCTCACCACCAGACGGCCCGCCAGGGCCAGCACCAGGTCGCGATCAAGCTTGAGATGGCGCAGATCCATGTTCTGCAGGGTGATGCCGATGAACAGCAGGGCCAGAGGCGTGGTCAGGTTGCCCAGGTATCTGGCCGCGTCCAGCAGAAAACGCGGCAGCTCCACCTTGAGCATGACCAGGCTCAGGCCGGTCAGAAAGCCCAGCATGGGCGGCGAAAAGATGTGCCGGACGTTGTCGCGGAGGCGGGTCCGCTCCCGCCCGTCCCCGTTGCCGTCGCTGCTGATGGCGTAGTTGCCCACGGTCCAGAAAAAAATGGTGCTGGCGAAGTAATAGAGCAGCACGTAGGGCAGGGATTCCTCGCCGAACAGGGCCAGATTGACCGGAATGCCCACAAAAATGGTATTGGAGTTGGACACGCAGGCGCAGAACAGGCCGAAGTGCTTGCGCTGCACGCGCACGGCCTTGCCCACCACCCAGGCCAGGCTGAAGGTGAGGATCAGGGAAGTGAAGGGCAGCAGCGCGCCGTAGAGCATGTGCAGCAGGTTGTCGCGGTCAAAGGACTGCAAAAACGTGCTCATCAGAAAAGGCGGCAGGGCCACGTAGGTGACCAGCCTGGGCAGGAGCATCTGGCATTCCGTGGAAAACCACCCCTTCCAGGCCAAACTGTACCCCACCGCCACCACCAGCAGCAGGCCGAAGATCCCTCCCAGCGCGTGCAGAAAAAGCATATCCTTTTTCTACAGGCTTTTACGGCATCCGTAAACCGGACGGGAACCGCCGCCGGGGCGGGCATACCTGAAAAATACGTGCTTGGTAGGTTTATTTTGTAAAATTTCAGATTGTTATTTGGGCACGTATGGCCGCCTGCAGTGTTGGGCAAAGCTGCCTTTGCTCCGCCGGAGCGGAGCGCAGGCGGATGGCCGGCGCCGGGAGAATCAGGCCTCCGGCTCCGCGCGCAAGGCCTCGCGGATGCGGCAGACCCCGCACAGATTGCCCGAGGACGTGGGATAACCGCACCGCGGGCAGGGGGCCAGCGCCACGCCCTCCTCGGCTTCGCGCCGGGCGAAGACGGGCCGCCCGCGCGCCAGAAAACCCTGGTAAAAATCCAGCTTGCGGCCCGGCATGGCCGTTTCCAGGCGCTGCAACAAGCCCTTGAGCACGGTGAAACTGGCGCCGGGGCTGTAGGGACAGGGCGCATAATGGTTTTCAATGCCCATCAGAAAGGCGTAATTGGCGGTTTCAAATTCCGTGAGCCGCCAGAGCGGTTTGACCTTGCGGGCGAAACCGTGCTCGCCGGGCAGCAGCGGCCCCTGATCCGAAAGATAGGCCGTGTCCCAGCGCAGGGTATTGCTGAACAGGCGGGCCACTTCATCGTCCAGGTTGTGGCCCGTGGCCAGGGCGTCAAAGCCCTCATCCAGGGCCACCTTGTTGAAGAAATGGCGCTTGATCTTGCCGCAGGCCGAGCAGATCGGCCGGTGCAGGCGCTCCCTGACCGCCGGGATGGGCAGGCCCTCGGCGGCCATATCCTTGACCAGCAGCTTGAGGCCGTGCCGGGCGCAGAAACGCTCCACCATGCCGCGCGCCGCCGCCGAGGAGCCGGGAATGGCCAGGTCGATGTGCAGGCCGGTGACGTCGTACCCCTGGCGGGACAGCTCCAGCATCAGGGCCAGGGAGTCCTTGCCGCCGGACAGGGCCACCAGAATGCGCTCGTCGCGGGTGAAGAGCTTCTGGCCTTCAATGCCGCGCGCCACCTGGCGGGCGAAAAAATCCTTGTAGCAGTCCGGGCAGAAGGCGGCATTGTGGCTTCTCAGGGCCACCACCGCCTCGGCCTTGCAGATCTTACATTTCATACGTGTCCTGAAACAGGCTGGGAGGTTAGGAAATCTTGTGCTCCGGGTCCGTGCCCGCGCCCGGCTCAGCCGGACTTTGCGCCGCCGGAGCGGACGCGCCGCCGCCCGCGTCCTCCGAATCCTGAAGCCAGGCCTCGAACAGGCGGCAGGCCCGTTCGGCCATGGCCTGCAGGCCCGTATCCGGAGCCAGGGCCGCGCCGCGTTGCGCCAGAACGCGCCGCAGCTCCGCGTCGCGCATGACCTCGATCATGGCTTTGGCCAGGGCCTGGGGATCGTTCTCCGCCACGGGCAGAACCGCGTCGTCATGCCCGTGCAGACGTTCCCGGTGCAGGCCGCTCTGGCTGCAGATCACCGGCAGGCCCGCCGCGAAGCCCGCCCAGAGGGTTTCCGGCGCTTCCTCGGGCGAGGAGCCGGGCGCGAGCCAGGCGTGACAGTTTCGCAGCGCGTCGGGCTCGTGCTGCTCGTTGAGCAGACAGAGGCGCGATTCCACGCCCAGACTGATGGCTTCGTCCAGCACTTCTTCAAAGCGCGGGCCGCCGCCCAGCATGCGCACTTCCCAGGGGGGCAGGTCGTCGCGCTGCCAGATGGCGGCCATGGCCCGCGCCACCAGCAACGCGCCGGAACGCGGCGCAAGACTTTCGCCCATGCCGAAAATGAAATGCTTTCCCTCGTCTTCGCGGAAGGGGGCCGGAGCCGGATCAAAACCGTCCAGGCTGATGCCCGGCGGCAGGGGCAGGAGCACATCGCCGGTCCCTGACGCGGCGGCCTGTTGCGGGGCCTGTTCCCAGGCGGCCAGAATGCGGCCCCGCACATGTTCCGAGCCGCAGAGGACATGCCGCGCCGCCGCCATGTCCTTGCCGTTGCACTGCTCCGGCGCGGGCGGGCGCAAAAAGAAGGCGTGGGCCAGCAGCCCGCCGCCCGCCGGGCGCATGCGCAGCACACGGCGGCCCAGGGCCGGGGCTTCCTCGCCCACGGTCAGGATCAGCAGTTTTTTATGCCGCCGCTGCCAGTTCCAGAGGCGCAGCAGGGTCAGGGGATTGCCCGCTCCCGCGCCGCCCACGGTCAGCAGGGGCAGATTCAGGGCGCGGGCGCGCTCGTGCAAACGGGAGCCCTTGAGGCAGACCAGCAGCGGGGCCAGACGGCCGCCGTCGCGCATGGTCCGGACCAGGGCCAGGGTCTGCTCTTCCTCCAGCCGCCACAGCCGCGCGCGCGTGGAACCGCCGCCGGGCGCGGCGTCCTGTTCCTCGTTCTGAAGGGAAAGCAGCAGAATACGCATCAGTAGGGCGTGCCCTGGGCCAGCATGCGGGCGAGCAGGGCGTCCTTGAGCCAGAGGGCCGTGGGGCCGGGCTTGCCCCGGTATTCCCCCTGTCCCACGGGCTTGTCGTCAAAACGGGTGACCGCCACGCAGAGCGTGGCGCTGGTGAACAGCAGCATTTCGCGGGCCGTGGCGATATCCTCTTTGTGGATGGGCCCCTGAAGCACGGGCATACGCTCCCCGGCCAGTTCCAGGGCCGCCAGCAGGGTGGTGCCGGGCAGGATGCGCCGGATCTCCGGGCTGCGCAGGCGGCCTTGCGCGTCCACAATGCCCAGATTGGCGATGGCCGCTTCGCCCATAAAGCCGTTTTCGTCAAAGGTCACGGCCACGTCCATGCCTTTCTGGCGGGCTTCCACGGCCATGAAGACATTGGGCAGATAATTGGTGCTCTTGATGCGGGCCAGATATTCCTGCTTGGGCGGAATGGCGCTGCTGAAGGCCGTGAGCCCTTTGCGGTACACGTCCTCATTGGGCAGTTTCGCGGCCAGGGCCACAATGTACAGACCGGCCTGCGGGCATTCCGCCGGGGAAATGCCGAAACCGCCCGGCCCCCGGCTGAGAAAGACGCGCAGGTCGCCGTGATCCCGCCCCGAGGCGCGGGCCACGTCCAGAATGCGCTCGCGCAGTTCCTCCCAGGAACAGGGCGGCGTGATGCCCAGAGCCCGCGCGCCGTCGCGCATGCGGGCCAGGTGCTCGTCCAGGACGAAAATCTTCCGCTCCCGGTAGCAGATGCTCTCGAACAGGCCGTCGCCGCGATGGCAGATGTGGTCGTCCAGGGGCAGCAGCAGAAGGCGCGGGTCCGTACCGATGCGTCCCACCCGGTGATCGTAAAAGGCCAGAAATTTGTCCGCCCCCGGCCGGGGGGCGGACAAAAGGGCTTGCAGATAGGCGTCGGAATCCACGGCCTGCATGACGTACCTCTCCGCCGGGGGCTCAGCTCATGAAGACGTTCTTGTCCGGCACGCGGACCAGATCGCGCCGGAGCAGTTCCTCGGCGATCTGCACCGCGTTGAGCGCCGCGCCCTTGCGCACGTTGTCGGCCACGATCCAGAGGTTCAGGCCGTTGTCGATGCTCTCGTCCTCGCGGATGCGGCCCACAAAGGTGGGGTCGTCGCCGATGCAGTAGGCGGGCATGGGGTACATGAGCTCGCGCGGGTTGTCGAAAACCTTCACGCCCGGCGCCTGGGAAAGCATGATCCGGGCTTCCTTGGCCGTGATTTTCTTTTCGGTTTCGATGTTCACGGACTCGGCATGGCAGAAGAACACCGGCACGCGCGCGCAGGTGGCCGTGACCCTGACCGAAGGATCGTCGAGGATTTTCACGGTCTCGTTGACCATCTTCATCTCTTCCTTGGTGTAGTCATTGTCCAGGAAGACGTCGATGTGCGGCAGCACGTTGAAGGCGATGCGGTAGGGATAGACCTTGTTTTCCGGGTCGCGGGCGTTGAAGAGGTCGCGCACCTGGCGCTCCAGTTCCTCAATGCCCTTCTGTCCCGTGCCGGACACGGCCTGATAGGTGGAAACCACCACGCGCCTGATTTTGGCCGCATCGTGCAGGGGCTTCAGGACCACCAGCATCTGGATGGTGGAACAGTTGGGATTGGCGATAATGCCCTGATGCGCTTCCAGAGCCTGGGGATTGACTTCCGGCACCACCAGGGGGCAGCGCTCGTCCATGCGCCAGGCCGCGGAATTGTCCACCACCACGCAACCGGCGTGGGCCGCGTGCGGCGCGAATGTGGTGGAGGCGCCCCCGCCGGCGGAAAAAATGGCCAGATCAATGCCGTTAAAGACGTCTTCTTTCAGTTCTTCCACCGTGAGTTCGCTCTCGCCGAAGGGAACCTTGCCGCCCGCCGAACGGGCCGAGGCGAAGGCCCGCACTTTTGTGGCCGGGAACTTCCGCTCGTGCAGCGTCTTGAGCATTTCACGGCCCACGGCGCCCGTGGCGCCCACAACGGCAACAGTCAATGTCTCGCTCATGGCTTTTGTGTCTCCTTGATGGAAGAAGCGGCGCGCGTTCCCACGCCGGATAGGGGCGCATCATAACCGCCCTTGTCCGAAAAGTGAAGCCGGAACCCGCTCTCCCGCCGGGACGGCTGTGGCGCCGTATGCCGCCCCGGTTCAGACCGCGCCGCCCCCTTTCACCCGCTCGGCATGGGCTTGAGCGGCTTTATCGCATGGCTGAACCAGTGCAGGCTCTGTTCGTAAAGCGATAAAACACACCCATGCGAAAGCAATGCCAATATTCTTCGTCGGCGCTGAGATGGAGTTTTTCCATTCTGTTCCTATTGAGCGATAACCTTTGCTGATAAAAATTATTTTTTACCGCGACCGCGCTTCGCGCGGATATGTTCTCAAATCAAAAAGGCAAGCTTTAAAGGCAGAATTTTCACGCGGGGGAGGAAAGACCTCCCCCTTGTAAACAAGACAAAGGTACCCTTACGGCAGACAAACCGTCTGGAAGGTATTGGTCACAACGTGGCTATGGAAGGTGCTGTCGCTAAGGATCAGGTCGTCCGCCTGGTAGGTGTAATTCCAGACCCTCGCAGTGCCCGTCCAGTAGGGGATGGTGGGGGGCCACCCGGCCGCATAGGCCGCGCCCTTGCCGCGACCAGAACCCTTGCCCACCGCTACAAGCTGCTCTACCGTGGGCAACTTGCTTGCTGAAACGTAAATGGTGCTGAAATTGGCAGGCGGATAATCGGAAAAGTTTATGATCTCGCTATCGCTGGCTCCGCATTGATTCGCGGCGGGAAAAGAGGTGGATGCAGCGCTTTCATTATTCCCCCAGTAGTAGGTCCCCTTGGGCGGCCCGGCAAACACAGCCAACGGCCCGTTGGGGAAGGATACGGTCGCTGTTTTCGTGAGGCCCTCCGCAGTCGCCTGAACCGTGACCACGCGCTCGCCCATCACGTCCGTCAGGCTGATCTCGGCAATGCCCGAGGCGTTGGTGGTGCTGCTCGTGGTCGTGGTCAATTCGTTTTCCGGCGTGCCGGGCGCGGATGCCCCCCAGGCCAGACCGGTTTTCTTGGTCTTATAACCGGCAACCACAGCCTTGGAATTGTTGCTTGCGTCCGTGACGAGCCAGGTGATTGTTTTGTTGGAAGCGGGATTGCCGTCCAGCAGCAGAGTAGCCGAAACTTTGCCCGTGCTCTGGTTGTTGCTGAAAGTTCCTCCAGCGGTTGGGGTCAGGGTAAGAGTGTAGACGCCTGGGTTCACCGTCAGGCTGAACGCCTTGCTGGCCGTCACGGCCGGGCTGGCGCTGTCCGTCATCGTCACCGTGAAGGTATATGTGCCGTCGGCCGTGGGCGTGCCGGTGAGCTTGCCATCGTTGCTCAATGACAAGTCGGAAGGCAAAGAAGAACCATCGGCCACAGCAAAGGTATATGCCCCCGTGCCGCCTGTCGCTACGAAGGTCTGGCTATACGCTAAGCCCTTCGTAGCACTCGACAGGGGGCTGGTCGTAGTGATCGACAAGGGCGCGGCTCCCACCGTCAGGCTGAACTCCTTGCTGGCCGTCGCAGCCGGGCTGGCGCTGTCCGTCACCGTCACCGTGAAGGTATATGTGCCGTCGGCCGTGGGCGTGCCGGTGAGCGTGCCGTTGTTGCTCAATAACAAGCCGGAAGGCAAAGAAGAACCGTCGGCCACGGCAAAACTGTACGGACTCGTGCCGCCTGTCGCTACAAAGGTCTGGCTGTAGTTCGTACCCACTGTGGCATCCGGCAAACTGGCCGTAGTGATGGACAAGGGCACGGCCCCCACCGTCAGGCTGAATTCCTTGCTGGCCGTCGCGGCTGTCGGGCCGGCACTGTCCGTCACCGTCACCGTGAAGGTATATGTGCCGTCGGCCGTGGGCGTGCCGGTGAGCGTGCCGTTGTTGCTCAATAACAAGCCGGACGGCAAGGAAGAACCATCGGCCACGGCAAAGGTATACGCCCCCGTGCCGCCTGTCGCTACAAAGGTCTGGCTGTACGTCGTACCCACTGTGGCATTCGGCAAGGGGCTGGTCGTAGTGATGGACAAGGGCGCGGCCCCCACCGTCAGTTTGAACTCTTTGCTGGCCGTCGCGGCTGTCGGGCCGGCACTGTCCGTCGCCGTCACCGTGAAGGTATATGTGCCGGTAACCGTGGGCGTGCCCTCAAGCTTGCCGTTGTTCAGAGCCATACCCGCGGGCAGAGCGCCGTTGGTCACGCCGAAGCTGTACGGAGCCGTGCCGCCTGTGGCCGTAAACGGCTGGCTGTACGCCGTGCCGTTGACGGCATCAGGCAAGGGGCTGGCTGTGGTGATGGACAGCAGGTTGGCCACCACGTTCACGGTAAAACTCTGGCTGTTATCTCCTGCCTGGATGCGCAACGCCACCGGCCCGGCAAAGGAACTGCCGATCCGCACGATGAACCGGCCCTGCCCGTCCGAGGTGTAGCTTTGCGAAAAGTCCGCCGCATGGGCCGTGGGCGTGGAGAAGAAATCGGCAATGGCCCCGCCGAGGCGGGCCAACAGGGAGGTTTCCGGCAGGGCGGGCGCGGCGGCAAGCGTCACCCCGGAAGCCGTCACCCGCACGGTCTGCCCGGCCTTGTACTCGTCAAAGCCGTTTCTGATGCGGAACACGAACTCGTTGACCGCGCCGCCGTTCGGCCCCAGGTACTCGATCATAGAGGCGTTCTTGGCCCGGTATTCCAGGATGATCCGGTTCTCGCGGTCCACGAATTCGTGGCGGCTGCCCGACACGCTGCGCAGTTCCGCCACCTTGGCGTGCGAAACCTGCTCATCCCAGGGCATCCCGAAATGATAGGTAAATTGCAGGCCGAACTCCGTGTCGGTCTTGCCCCGTTCCGTGCTGCGTTGCTTCACAAAGCCCGAAACCAGGGGCACGGGCGTGTACTCCACGCCGTAGGACCAGACTTTCGGGTCTTTTTCCAGATCATCGCTGGAGCCGTACATGGCCACATGGTCGCCGTACCATTGCGCGTAAGCCCCGGTCAGGGCCACATTGCGGTAGAAGGGCAGATAGGCTTTCAGGCGGGCGTCCCAGCCACGCGCCGGGCGCTCTTCCACAAAGTCCCCGTCAAAGTCGCGGGAGGCCTTCCAGCCCGACAGCGGCGTGTAGTAGTTGGCCGCCACGTGGAACCAGTCGTACTGCGCCTCGACGCCCGCGCCCCCGCGCTGGTGGGAGCGGGTGAAGTCGTTGTCGAAAAAGACGTTGTAGCCCAGCATCAGGTTTCCGGCATTATCCAGGTCTTCGGCCAGGGGGAACCAGCGCTGGCCCAGGCCGAAATTGCCGATCCAGCGTTGGGAGCCGTCGTCCTCCCCGCCGTTGACGTCCATGCTGCGCGCGCCGAGCTGAGTGAAGAGCGTGGTGTAACGGCCATCATACAACGGCAGGAGCACGTCGCCCTCGCCGGACAGGCGGCCGTCCTTGTTCATCTGGAAGTTCAGCCGGGCGCGGCCGTTGTCCGTGAGGCCGGACAGAGCCGCTTCCCCGGCGGAATTGAGCAGGCCCATGCCGTAGTTCAGGCCCCGCTCCACAGCCATATCAAAGGGATTGAGGCTGTCCAGGGAGCGCGATCCGTTGCGGGCGTCCCGGCGGCCGCTGTAGTCCACGTCATGCCAGAGCGCGGCCGTGCGCTCGTCGCCATAGGACGGCGCGAGGCCGTTCAGGCCCGCCATCCCGGCTCCCGGGCCGGTCCCCAACCCGGCCCGCTGATAGGCGCGGGCGCGCTGGCCGTCAAAATCGTTGTCGCTTCCGGCCCTACGCGTTGTGCCGTCCTGATGAAAGCCCAGGCCCTCGTCCAGGCTGCCGTCCACGCCGCGTTGCGGCGCAAGGCCCGGCAGGCCCATGAACGAGGGCACGGTATTGAACAGCGCCTCGTTCAGGCCGCGCGGGCGGGAATTTTCCTCGCGCGCGGCGTCGCGCCGGGAGGAGGAAGCACCTGCCGTATTTTCCGCCAGAGCAGGAGACGGAGCACGGTTCCGGCTCAGGCCGGAAGTCGGGGCGTCGGCGCGGTAGTCCCTGTTGCGAGAAACGCAGCCCGTCAGGGAAGGCGGCAAAACCAGGGCGGCCATCAACATCCAGACCAGAACCTTACACCACATCTTCACTTCATCCTTCACTGAAAGACACGAAAAACGCCATGCCGCACAGCGCAATACGGCCAGGCCTTTAAACTGCTGCCACAGCTTGTGGCGCAGGAAAGAATTTTCAGAACTATACAGGGAGGAACACGTGAAAGCCTATTACCCGAACGGGTAAATACGCTGCCGAGAATTTTTTTGAGGATGGGAAGCCGCGGGAGCAGACGTCCGCCGCGGCGGCGTAAGCGCCATGTATTTGCGCGCTTACGGCATGCAACATATTCAAGAGCCATTCCGCAAGAAACTTGCGGAATGGCTCGTCATACGTTGAAGCGATTGCTTCAACGGATATGGGGAAACGATTTTCCCCGTGTTCACCTCAGATCATCCATCCGTTCAAAAACACAGGCCTAATAGAACCGTGCGATGTTGACAATGGAAGCCTTGTCTCCCGCGCCTTCCAGGTGGAGGAGAACGGTAACATAATGCCTTACAGGCGGATTCGTCACCAGGGTCTGCTCGCAGATGAAGAGGAAATTACGCGCGCCTGCCTGGCTGCCGCTCAATTGCAGCATTTTGTAGGACGCCCCGCAAAGGCTGTTCATGGTTTTCTCGAAAACAGCCGCCAGATCCTTCGGCACATCATTCGGTTGCAGAGGCTTTGTAAAATCCCATTGACCACACATAGTGACCTCCCACTGTTAGAGGGTTATTGAACGGCCGGGGCGTTGGCCGCCCACAGTATGCGGGGCTCCGCCCCACGCCCCGGCATGCGTTTCGTCCGGCGGCACTGTCGCCGGACAAAACAGTTGTGGGTACGGGGAATACTGCTCCTGTCTATTTTTTCGGCGGAATATATCCCGCATCGCTCAATTTCGCGGAGCGGAACAAATCCCCCGGCGAAACAAAGGCGTAACGCAGTTTTTTCAAGTCGTCCGCGCTCGCGTCGGCGGTCATGGCCGACATGGCCGCGCCGGATTCCGGCACGCCGTGCAGAGCGATACAGGCAAAAGCCGAAGCGGCGTTCACAAAACTTTCCGGCAACAACGCTTCATCCGCGGCTTCGGCCGTTACCTCCGCGGCCGCGTCTCCAGGACACGAAGCGCAAGGGGATTTCTTTCTCCCGTCCCACTCCTCCATAAGGCGCAGTAAGGTACAGCAAAACCGTTCAAATTCGTCTTCCAGGCCTTTTGAGTCCGTGGCGGACAAACTGCCGGACGCGCCCGTCCAGACCGGGGCGGCGGCGCCGGGCGCGCGCAAGGCCGTGGCCGCCAGATCGGCCAGGCAGACCCCGGCGGCGGCATCCGCGCCGCCCGCGCGGCTCTCCGGCGCGTCCGGAACCAGTTCGACGCCCGCCGCGTCATAACAGCAGGCAACAAACTGCGCGCAGGTCATGGGGTTTTTGCCGGGGTAGCACAGAAGCAGCAATTCGCACACATTACGGAGGCAGGATTCCACCGTCTTGATGTACGCAGGGTCGTCGACGTAGCGTTTGGTCAGCAGCAAGAAGCCGGCGCAGATCAAGCCGGCCAGGGAGTACGGCTCTTTGTTGTTCAGATATGTCGCGGCGGCGGCGAGCACCGCGGGCATGTCGCAACCTTTCACGTTACAGCGGCGAATATGGACGGTGCGCGGGCTTTCGCTCGGCGCGGGAAGCGGAGACTCCACCAGGCCGCCCAGATTTTCCTCGGCCATGATGTGCCGGCGCGTCTTTTCGTCATACCTGTAATACAAAGCCGCATGGCTCACGGGACTGTTGTCCAGCTTGCAGATAAGCAGAGAGATGCAGTCCTGCCGGACTTCGTTGCTCTCTTTGTCCTCTATCCATTCCGGGTCCAGAAGCAGGACGTCGCCGGGAACCAGTTCCATGTCGACCATGTTTTCCTCCGGTTGTTTGACGCAGGGAAACCAAGGGCATTTCACGCTTGAGACGGCCAGAGCAGTCTGGCGGCCTCTCGCGCCAAGGGCTTGCGGAGCGATCCCGCCTCTCCAAAGTCAAACCGCTCCATACCCCGCTTTGCGGACAATGTATGAAATGAGCTTGAGGAACAGGTTAGCCCAAATCCATAGATGAGGCTATTCCCCGAACGGGTAATTTATGAGGAAAAGAATATTTTTTTGAAGAGGAGGCGGTTCAGCGTCGCCCGGTGAATTTGCACACGGCCTCGGCCCGGTTGGTCGCGCCCAGACGCTTGTAGGCGGAGGAAAGGATTTTTTTCACCGTTTCCGGCGAGACGTTCAAGGCTGTGGCAATCTCCGCGTTGCGCAGGCCCCGGGAGGCCAGACTCAGGACATCTTTCTGGCGTGAGGTGAGCCGCATCGGCCCGCAGCCTTGGCTTGCTTCTTCCCGCGAAGCACAGGGATAGCGCCCGGCCAGACCGGCCAGGGCCGCGAGGTAGCCGTCCGGCTTGTGTTCACGCGAGGTCGGCGACAAGGGCGGGCAGGGCAACAAGGGCAGGAGATGCGGCCCGTATTCAGCAAGGGAAAGGAGGATGCCGTCCGGTCTGGCCAGATCCAGCGCCTCGCCCAGCAAAACGCCGCCTTTTTCCGGGCCGTACAGGCGGTGCGCGGCAATGGCTTCCAATACTTTGGCCTGGATGCGGGCAAAAAGATTGTCAAAGGGGCCGAGATATTCCGGAATGCTTTTGGCGATGGACTCCAGGCGGGCGTCGTCGCCCGCAAGCAACGCGGCCTTGGCGTGGGTGAACTGGATGAAGCCGAAAATCTGCGGGATGGTACGGGTCGGGCCGAAATCGCCCTCGCGCAGCCAGGCCGGTATGGCCTCCGCGTGGCCCAGACAGGCGCTGACGTAGCCCAACGCCAGATCCAGGCAGGTGGACAGATCAACATGGCCCAGGGCATCCACGCGCGGCCTCCAGTCCCGCAGCTGGGCCAGGGCTTCTTCGCCCCGGCCCGTGGCCAGACAGAGCCTGGCCCTGGTAAAGGCCGCGTTGAGCAGCGTGGTCACCTGATCCTTGCTTTCCGCCAGGCGGGCGGAGGCCGCGAGCAGGCCTTCCACATCGTCGAATTCGCCGCGCTCCAGCAGCCATTCGGCCCGGAAGAGAGGCTGCGCGCCCAGGCTGCAACCGTCGGTCAGTTCATGGAAATAGTGCAGGTTGCCTTCGATGAGCGCGATCATGTCCCTGTAGGTTCCCGGTTCGCGCAGATACAGATAGGCCGAGTGCGGACAGGCGAAAGTCCAGATCATCTGCCGGTTGGCAATGGCCGAACGCCCGTGCAGCAATCCGTGCGCCGCCTCGTGGATGTCGCGCATGGCCCACAAATCGTTGAAGGCGAGCATATTGCGGATGAGCAGGACCTCGCCCGCCAGACGGCGCTTCAGGGGAGCAGCGATGCCCCCGGCACGCGCAAAGCGCTCTTCGGCCTCCTCCAGAAGGGTCACGGCCCGCAGGTCGTGCGCCTCGGCCAGGCAAAAATAGAGAAAAGCCAGGTACTCCAGGGGCCGCTTCTCCCGCAGCGGCCAGGCTATGGCCTGGACCGCTTCCATGACTTCATCCGCGAAAAAGAAAAGCAGCAGGTTGCCGCCCGGCAGGGCAAAAAGCTCCAAAAGGCGCAGCTTGTCTTCATCCCGCCCGGCCCGGACAAGAAACCGCAGGGCGGAAATCAGCTCTTCACGGCCTATATGACATTCGGCCACCCGGCGGCACAGCGCGGCCTGATCGATGTCGCGGGCGGAAGGCAGGCGCTTTGCCAGAAAGGTCCCGAAAATACTGTGCGGCACATAGCTGTTCGTGGCGGGATCAAAACGGATGAAGGAGTTGTTGCAGGCGCTCGCGCGAGCCCGGCCCGCCGATGTCGTCGGCCTCGCGCGCCGTGTAGTGGTCAAGAAGGGAAAGTTGCAGCAGCAAACGCCGGTCTTCCGGATCATAGGCGGAAAAAATCGATTCCTCGAGCATGGCCTCCATGCGCGCGAGGGGCGCGCCTGAAAAGTCTTCCCGGCTTTCCGGATTCCGCAGGCAGAGCCAGAGCGCGGCGGGCCAGCCCTCGCTGAACAGCCAGGCCCGGCGGGCGGTTTCCGCATCCTTGTTCCCGTATCGGGTGAAGAGCGCCGCCGTCTCGGCTTCGGAAAAAGCCAAAAGGCTCTGATCAAAGCTCTCGGCCAGAGATTTCAGGCGCAATTCCTCCAGGGGCAGATTCGGCCGGGATCGGGAAAGAAGCAGTATGTGCAGGCCCGCTATGCCCTCGCGCGTCAGCGCGGTCAGGTAGGCGTCCATGGCCGGGTCGGCCACCCAATGATAATCGTCAAGGACCAGCAGCACCCGCTCCGCCAGCGCGCGGCACCGGGCAAAGACATGCTGCCGCCGCTCCGCATCGCCGGGAAAGCCGTAAGCCTTGACGGATTCGGCGAATTCCAGGCCCTGAGCCGCGAGGCGGCCCCAGATGAAGTTCCACAGGTAGGGGGCGCTGTAGGGTTCCGGCGGGAGGGTGACGAAATAGGCCCGCGCGACCGCCGCATCTTTTTTTTCGCCGGACAGGAGAGCGTCCGCCAGTTGCCGCGCCGCCGTGGTTTTGCCGTAACCCATGGGCGCGGTGAGCGCCGTGAGCGGATATGCGGCGACAGCTTCCGCCAGGGCGGAGGTGACGCGCTCGCGCGGCAGAATGGGGCTTTGCGGGCATTCGGCCATACAACTGTCGTTATTCACAGGGCGTCACACTCCATGCGCCGGGCAAAGCTCCCCCGCTCGCTGGGCGACCCCGCTTCGCGCATTTTGCACCCTGCGGGCATAAACGCCGCACAACGGCGGCGGAGCTCAGGGCGGAAAGGTACGGACAACCGTCCCGAAAGACGGAAAAACTGCTTCTTTGACGGCACGGAGCGCAAAAAAAGCCCTGCCCCAGGAAAAGGACAAGGCTGTGTTTTTGTGAAGGACGGGAAACGCTGAAAGCCGCGCGGCGCTTGGGCGCGGGCGCGGTTAACGGGCGGTGGAGCTGTGTGTGTGTGTGTGTGTGTGTGTGTGTGTGTGTGTGTGTGTGTGTGCAAGAATCGTGCGGTCACGCGCGGGGCTGAGGCGCGACAGCCCTCCCGGCTTGCTCCATGACGATACTTACCCGCCAGCTTCCTCACAAACAGCACCTCTCTGATCAGTTTAGAAAAAATGACGATAATTCGCAAGCGCCGGTTCGTATCAGTTACGGCAAAAGCGTTCCGGCTTTCCCCGGCGGCGGGGCATATCCCGGCCGGAAGCGCGCCGACAGCCGTTTTTTACAGTTTGATTATTCAACTCAGTAAAACACTCTGATATATTTTATCTTTTTTTATGCTCCGACAGCTTGACATTTTTTTCTCAATATGGGACTGGGGAAGTGCGAGCGAAAGTTGCAAGAGAGCATTCGCGCGGGACCGGCAGGCCGGGTCCGCCACGGAGTCGCCGAAGGGGCAAGGCCGCAAGGGCTGAAACTCTCAGGCATCAGGATTGCAACCGGACGCATCTCTGAACCGCATGCGCGCGACAGAGCCAACGCAAACCCAGGAGTTTTGCTGTGGCCGGTCGCGCGATTCTCATTACCAACAATCCCACGTTTTCTTCCCACGTTCCGGCGGGTGTGGAAGTTCTTGTGCTGGACGGCGGCGCGCGCGACGCGCTGACCGCGGCGCGGGACCGCGTGCATCAGGGCTGGCGGCTTGCCAATCACCCGCTGTACGGCAATTTCCGTCCGCATCAGCAACCCTACCGTTCCCTTCTGTTGTTGCCGCCCATGGGCGACGCCACGGCCGTCGGCGCCGGGCAGGCGGCAAGCACTGGCGTGGGAGAAGACGGGACCGCGTTCCCGTCTTCGGCTCCGCAAAGCCGCTCAGGCGGCTTTGCCCCCGTGGACATTGAATCCCTGCATTTTCTGGAAGAAGCCCTGCAACTCTACCAGAGTCCCGCTTCCAAAATCCGGCAAAGCCTGCCCGGCGACCTGCCCGAGGCCATGCGCCGCGACTGCGCGCTGCTGGACCGCGAACTGCTGAAAGCCACGCTGGAAAGCCTGCACTGACTCCCTTCCCCACCGGGCCGGTCGGCTCGGAACCACGGGAGGCTGTCAGCCGCGGGCGCTTCCCGTTGCGATGTCCCCAGGATTTTCCGGGCGACATGCCCGAAGACGTCTGACCCAAGGAGTCTGTTGTGAATCTCGAACTGCATAAGATCGCCATCCGCAAGCTGGAATGGGGCCCGCGCACCGGCGCGCGGGATCATGTGCTCACCGTCAACAAGGAGGAACTGGTCGCCCTGCTGCTGGAAGATCCGGCCCTCAAGAAGGTGGAGGCGGAACTGGTCCACCCCGGCGACAGCGTGCGCATCCTGCCCTGCAAGGACGCCGTGGAGCCGCGCTGCAAGCTGGAAGGGCCGGGAGAGGTCTTTCCCGGCTGGATCGGCGACGTGGAAACCGTGGGCCAGGGCAAGACCCTGGTGCTGGAAGGCGCGGCGGTGCTGACCACGGGCCGTCTGGTGGCCCCGCAGGAAGGCATTGTGGACATGAGCGGCCCCGGCGCGGAATACACGCCCTTTTCCAAGACCTGCAACGTGGTCCTGGTTTTCGAACCCGTGGAGGGCGTGGAACTGCACGAACTGGAAGCGGTCTACCGCCGGGCCGGGTTCAAGGCCGCCCATTACCTGGCCTCCTGCTGCAAAACGGACAAGGCGGACACGGTGGAAAGCTACGCCTTCCCGCCCCTGGCCGAAGCCATGAGCGCCTTCCCCGGCCTGCCCAAGGTGGCCTATCTGTACATGCTCCAGTCCCAGGGCCTGCTGCACGACACCTGGGTGTACGGCGTGGACGCCAAAAAGATCCTGCCCACCATGATCAGCCCCACGGAAGTCATGGACGGGGCCATCATCTCCGGCAACTGCGTCTCGGCCTGCGACAAGAACAGCACCTACACGCACGTGAACAATCCGGTCATCAAGAGCCTTTACGCCCATCACGGCAAGGACATCAATTTCGTGGGCGTGATCATCACCAATGAAAACGTCACCCTGGCGGACAAGAAGCGCAGCTCCTCCTACGCGGTGAAACTGGCGCAAATGCTGGGCGTGGACGGTCTGGTGATCTCCGAGGAAGGCTTCGGCAACCCGGACGCGGACCTGATCATGAACTGCTGGAAGGCCGAGCGCGCGGGCATCAAGACCGCCCTGATCACCGACGAATACGCCGGGCGCGACGGTTCCAGCCAGTCCCTGGCCGACTCCTGCCCCGAAGGCGACGCCTGCGTCACCGCGGGCAACGCCAATGAAGTCATCGTGCTGCCGCCCATGCAAAAGGTCATCGGCGAACCGGCCACGGCCGACGTCATCGCGGGCGGTTTCTTCGGCTCCCTGCGCGAGGACGGCAGCATGGAAGTGGAACTGCAGGCCATCATGGGCGCCACCAGCGAACTGGGCTTTAACCGCATCGGCGGCCGCACACTGTAAGGAGAACATCATGGCATATCGCGTCATTCACTATATCAATCAGTTCTTCGCCGGCATCGGCGGCGAGGACAAGGCGGACGTGGCCCCCGAAGTGCGCGAGGGCGTGGTGGGCCCCGGCATGGCCTTCAAGGCCGCTCTGGGCAACGAGGCCGAGATCGTGGCCACCTTCATCTGCGGCGACAACTACTTCGCCAACAATATGGACGCCGTCTCCGCCCAGGTGGTGGAAGCCGTGCGCAAGCACAAGGCCGACGCCCTGGTCGCGGGCCCGGCCTTCAACGCCGGGCGCTACGGCACGGCCTGCGCCTCGGTCTGCGCGGCGGTCAAAAAGGCTCTGGACATTCCGGTGGTCACGGCCCTGTACCGCGAAAATCCCGGCGTGGACCTTTTCCGCAAGGAAATTCCCATTGTGGAGGCTTCCGACTCCGCGCGCGGCATGGCCAAGGCCGTGCCGGCCATGGCCAGGGTGCTGCTCAAGCAGCTCAAGGGCGAAGCCCTGGGCGCTCCGGCCGAGGAAGGCCTGCTTGAAAAAGGCATCCGCCAGAATATGTTCTACGAACAGCCCGGCGCGGAGCGCGCCGTGTCCATGCTGATCAAAAAGCTCAAGGGCGAACCTTTTGTCACGGAATACGCCATGCCGGTCTTTGACCGCGTGACTCCGCGTCCGCCCGTGGCCGACATGCGCACGGCCAAGATCGCCCTGGTCACCTCCGGCGGCATCGTGCCCTTCGGCAACCCGGACCATATCGCGGCCTCCAGCGCGCAGAACTTCGGCGAATACGACATCACGGGCGTCACGGATCTGCTCCAGGGCAAGTACCAGACCGCTCACGGCGGCTACGACCAGACCTACGCCAATCAGGACCCGGACCGCGTGCTGCCCGTGGACGTGCTGCGCGATCTGGAAAAGGAAGGGGCCATCGGCTCCCTGCACCCGATCTTTTACAGCACCGTAGGCAACGGCACGGCCGTGGCCAAGGCCAAGAGCTTCGGCATCGAGATCGGCAAGCGCCTCAAGGACGCCCAGGTGCAGGCGGTGATCCTCACCTCCACCTGAGGAACCTGCACGCGTTGCGGTGCAACGCTCGCCAAGGCCATTGAGGATACCGCCGACGTGCCGGTGGTTCACATGTGCACCATCGTGCCTATCTCTTTGAGCATCGGGGCCAACCGCATTGTGCCCACGGTGTCCATTCCCCATCCGCTGGGCAATCCCGAACTTTCGCCGGAAGCGGAAAAGGCCCTGCGCCGCGAACTGGTGGAACGCGCTCTCAAGGCGCTCTCCACCCCCGTGGACGAGCAGACGGTCTTCAACAAGTAGCAACAGCGACGGCAACCCGGCGGGCCTGACAGCGCCCGCCGGGTTCCACGGGAGCATATATCATGGAACAGCGTGAACTGGTCATCATCGGCGCGGGTCCGGCCGGGCTTACCGCCGCCATCTACGGCAAACGCGCGGGCCTGGACGTGCTCGTGCTGGAAAAAGGCAAGCCCGGCGGCCAGATCCTGATCACCAGCGAAATCGAAAACTGGCCCGGCACCATCAACGCCTCGGGCGCGGGCCTGGCCGACAGCTTCCGGGCGCATGCCGAGCATTTCAAGGCCGAATTCCGCACCGCCACGGTGACGGAACTGCGCCCGGCGGGCGGCAAAACCGTGCTGGTCACGGATCAGGGCGAGATTGAAGCCAAGGCGCTGATCATTGCCACCGGGGCCAATTTCCGCAAGCAGGGCTGCCCCGGCGAAAAGGAATTCACGGGCAAGGGCGTGTCCTACTGCGCGGTCTGCGACGCGGCCTTTTTTGAAGAGCTGGAAGTGGCGGTCATCGGCGGCGGCAACACCGCCGTGGAAGAGGCCTGCTACCTGACCCAGTTCGCGGAGAAAGTTTACATCGTGCACCGCCGGGACCAGTTCCGCGCCGACAAGCTGGTGGCCGAGCGCGCCCTGAAGAACCCCAAGATCGTGCCCATCTGGGACAGCGTGCTGGAAGCTATTGAAGGCGACGGTCTGGTGGAACGCATGGTGCTCAAGAACGTCAAAACCGGCGAGAAAGACGTGGTGGCCGTCAACGGCGTGTTCATCTTCATCGGCACCCTGCCCAACGCCACCTTTATCGGCGACG
The DNA here is from genome assembly GCF_009696265.1 of Desulfovibrio porci. NCBI lineage: Bacteria > Pseudomonadati > Thermodesulfobacteriota > Desulfovibrionia > Desulfovibrionales > Desulfovibrionaceae > Desulfovibrio > Desulfovibrio porci. The sequence goes on along the minus strand of NZ_VUMH01000007.1, from coordinate 65,158 downwards.
CGGTGAAAACCACCGAGAACGGCTGGATCGTCACGGACGAGAACATGAAAACCTCCACGCCGGGCATTTTCGCAGCGGGCGACGTGCGCGACACGGCCCTGCGCCAGGTGGTCACGGCCGCCGGGGACGGGGCCAGGGCCGCCATGTCGGCCTATGCCTACATCATGGAAAACAAATAGGCGGCAACGCCGCATGCACAATTTTCGCATACGAGGAGCATGCTTATGGCCACTGTGGGCATCAAAAGCACGGCTTACTGTTTGAACTTCGCGCCGGAACTGGCGCTGCATTACGGCGGCACGCCCTCCCAGGAGCGGCACGCCAAACCCGATTCCGACTATCTGAAGGCCCTGCCCGGCCAGGCCCAGAGCTATGAGGAAGCGGCGGGCTACGCCCCCAACAAGACCTATATCGGGGCCATGAGCGTGGAGGAACTGACCGCCGCGCCCGCGCCCTGGCTGGAACACCTCGGCGCGCCCGAGCGCTACGGCAAATACGGCGAAATCATGCCCGAAGACGAGTTCATCGGCTTCATGGACATCTGCGACGTCTTTGACCTGATCTGGCTGGACAAGGATTTCGCCGCGCGCATCAAGGAAAAGCTGGCTCAGGATCCGGTCATGGGCGAAAGCCAGATGGCCCGCCTGGAAGCCGGGCACGAGGCCGCCGAAATCGCCGAAGCCGTGGAAAAGCACGGGGCCCTGCCCCTGTATCTGGACGGCGCGGTGGTGGGCTGCTGCCGCCGGGCCCATGACACGGACGAAAACCTTTCGGCCCACGTCATGCTGGAAAATCTGGCCTGCAAGGCCAGCGGCGTGCTGGCCCTGCTCCATCTGATCAAAAACAGCGGCCTGACGCCGGGGGACATCGACTTTGTGGTGGAATGCTCCGAAGAGGCCGTGGGCGACACCATGCAGCGCGGCGGCGGCAACATGGCCAAGGCCGTGGCCGAAATCGCGGGCTGCGGCAACGCCAGCGGCTTTGACGTGCGCGGCTTCTGCGCGGGCCCGGCGGCGGCGGTCATCACGGCGGCGGGCATGGTGGCCTCGGGCGTGCGCCAGAATGTGGCCGTGCTGGGCGGCGGTTCGCTGCCCAAGCTGTACATGAACTCGCGCGACCACGTCAAAAAGGGCCTCAAGGCTCTGGAAAACTGCATCGGCAGCTTCGCCGTGCTGCTCGTGCCCGACGACGGCACTGAACCGGTGATCCGCCTGGACTCCGTCGGCAAACACAGCGTGGCCGCCGGAGCGGCCCCGCAGGCCATCACCTCGGCCCTGACCTACGAGCCGCTGACCCGCCTGGGCCTCAAGCTCACGGATGTGGACAAATACGCGCCGGAACTGCACAATGCGGAAATCACCCTGCCCGCCGGGGCGGGCAACGTGCCCGAGGCCAACTTCAAGATGATCGCGGCTCTCTCGGTCATGAAGGGCCAGCTCAAGCGCGAGGAAATTCCGCAATTCGTGGCCGAGCACGGCCTCCCCGGCTTCGTGCACACCCAAGGGCACATTCCCTCGGGCGTGCCCTACATGGGCCATGCCCGTGACTCCATCAAGGCCGGAAACATCAAGCGCGCCATGATCATCGGCAAGGGCAGCCTCTTTCTGGGCCGCCTGACCAACCTAGCCGACGGCGCGTCCTTCCTCATTGAAGCGCCCGCCGGAACGGGCGGAAGCGGCGCGGGCGTGACCAAGGACGAAGTGCGGGAACTGCTGCTGGACGCGCTTGCCGATCTAGCCGCCAACCTTCAGAAAAACTGAGGTCTGCCATGGCGGAAGTCAACGAAAATAAACGCGCCCTTATCGGCGCGGCCCTGGCGGAACTGGTGGCCACGGCCCGCAGCGGCGGTCCGCGTAACCGCGTGGGCCTGATGGCTGCGGGCAGCGAACTGCCGGTGGAAGAGTTTCTGCTGGGCGCGGCCACGGCCATGCGCCGGGACAGCCGCCTTCAGGTGGTGGGCCTGGGGCCACGGCCCGAGGCCGCCCTGCCCGAGGGCATGGACTGGATTGAAACGCCGGACTGCGAGGCCGACATCGCGGCGGCCATGGAAAAAGCGCTGGATTCCGGCGACCTGGAAGGCGCGGTGGCCCTGCACTATCCCTTCCCGGTGGGCGTGACCACCATGGGCCGGGTCTTCACCCCGGCCAGGGGCAAGCCCATGATCCTGGCTTCGTCCACGGGCATCAGCGCGCCGCAGCGGGCCTGCGCCATGCTGCGCAACGCGGTCTACGGCCTGGCCGTGGCCAAGGCCATGGGCATTGCCGAACCGACCCTGGGCGTGCTGAATCTGGACGCCGCGCCTCAGGTCATGCGCGCCCTCAGCCGCATGGCCGAAAAGGGCTATGCCCTGCGCTTCGGCCAAAGCGTGCGCAAGGACGGCGGCGCGCTGCTGCGCGGCAACGATATCCTGGCGGGCGCGGTGGACGTCTGCGTCTGCGACACTCTCACCGGCAACGTGCTGGCCAAGGTCTTCGCGGCCTTCGGCACGGGCGGCGGCTACGAGGCCGCGGGCTGGGGCTACGGCCCCTCGACGGGCGAGGGCTGGAACAAGGTGGTGTCCATCATCTCGCGGGCCTCGGGCGCGCCAGTCATCGCCAACGCCCTGAGCTACACGGCCCAGGCCCTGCGCGGCGGCCTGCCCGCCAAGGTGGCGGCGGAACTCAGGGCGGCCCGCGCCGCCGGTCTGGACGCGGAACTGGAAGGCCTGCTGCCCAAGGCCGAGGCCGGAGCGGGCGACACGCCGGCCATGCCGCCCGTGGTGCCCACGGATGAGGAAATCCACGGCATTGACGTGCTGGATCTGGAAAACGCCGTGCATGTGCTCTGGAAGGAAGGCATCTATGCCGAAGGAGCCATGGGCTGCACCGGTCCGGTGGTCAAGCTGGCGTCGTCCAGCCTGGAAAAGGCCAAGGGGCTGCTCCAGTCGGCGGGTTATCTGTAAACAACGTTTTTCCCTTCATGCAATACAAAACAGGCAAGCAGCGAGGTGCATCATGATTATCGTGGACAAGGAAAATTTCGAAGCCGAAGTGCTCAAGAGCGATCTGCCCGTCATCGTGGACCTCTGGGGTCCGCAGTGCGGTCCCTGCTTGGCGCTGATGCCGTCGGTGGAAAAACTGGCTGAAGAGTATGAAGGCAAAATCAAGTTCTGCAAACTGAACGTGGCTGAAAACCGCCGTCTGGTCATCTCCCTCAAGGTTATGGCCGTGCCCACCATCCTGTTCTACAAGGGCGGGGAGAACGTGCAGCGGATGAGCAGCGACGAAGTGACCCTGGAGGCCATCAAGGCCGGGGCGCAGAATTTGTTGCAGTAGGCTGTGGAGATAACGCGTCGAACAACACAAGGAGTGCGAAATGGGTAAGTTAACCGGCAAGAAGCTGCTGCTGCTGGGCGAACGGGACGGCGTTCCCGGTCCGGCCATGGCGGCGGTCTTCGCCAACTCCGGGGCCGAGGTGCTGTTCTCGGCCACGGAATGTTTCGTCTGAACCGCCGCGGGCGCCATGGACCTGGAAAATCAGCAGCGCGTCAAGGACGCCGCTGAGAAGGTCGGGGCGGACAACCTGGTGGTGGTGCTCGGCTCTTCCGACCCTGAAGGGGCGGAAATCTATGCCGAAACCGTCACGCTGGGCGACCCCACCTTTGCCGGTCCTCTGGCGGGAGTCCCGTTGGGACTCTGCGTGTACCACGTGTTTGAAGAAGAGATGAAGAGCGAAGCCGATCCCGCGGCCTGGGAAGAACAGATCAGCATGATGGAAATGGTGCTGAACACCGAGGCGCTGGCCGCTTCGGTGAAAAAGATGCGCGACGCCAACAGCAAGCATACGCTGTAGGACGCGTAAACGGCCTGAACTCAACCCCGTGGGGCGTCGCGCGTTCCACGGGGTTTTCATTGGCCTTGGGAAACGGTTGACGCCCGGCGCGGGCAAGGCTTGTCACTGGCTTGTGTGATGTTTTGCCTTTCGGGCACAGACGGTTACGGCGTCCCGCCGTTTGGGCCGCCTCCCGGCGCGGGGCAGGGGCCTGGGGGGCTTAAGCAGCCCCCCAGGCCCCTGCCCCGCGCTTTACAGCCTAACGCTTGGACGCGGCGTAAAGCGGAGCTTGCCCGCGTATCTATCAACTGTCGGCGGCTAGATATTTCCCATTCTCAACGACAGCCAGTGGATGGCATTGCGCGGCGCGGAGGGAGATCACCTGAGTCTGCGAAAGCAGACGAAGAAAGCTCCCGCAGCAAAAGCCGCGCAGCCCTCGTGGTTGTGAGCGTTGGAAAGCCCGGCAGGGTGCTCCGGGGGGTTGCAAGGGGGCGGAGGAGGGGCGCAGCCCATAACCCGCCCCCTGCCCTCGCCGGAGGCGGCCCAAACTGGAGCGGAGCGAAAAATCCCGCGCCTGAAGGGCAAAAAAGACATCGCCCGAACGACAAAACCCATCAACTCGCAGGGCAAAGTAAATCCCTACCCGGGCGACAAGCCTTGCCCATGCCGGAACAACAACGATAGGCGGCTCTTCGCCAGTCTGATGAAAACTTTGTGCGGGAGGGTGGCCCCCTCTCCCGCTTTACCCCCGCACCGATCCGGGCTAGTTTCAATCCTATGAACATTCTGCGTAAAGCTCTGCAACGGGGCCTGACCCCAGGCAACATCATCAGCTATCTCTGCCTGGAAAGCATGCGCCTCTGGGGCGTGTGCTTCGGCACGTTGCGCCTGCGCTGCAAGGCCTTCCTGCTGGGCGTGGCCGTGGGGCCGGGCGCGCGCGCCCACGGGCCCGTGGGCCTGCTGCGCTGGCCGGGCGGCAGCATCCGCATCGGCGCGGGGGCGAGTCTGATTTCCTCCTGGCGGCGGGCCACGGCCGCCAGCCTGGCCGCGCCCGTGCGCCTGCGCGTCTTCGGGCCCGGCGCGGCCATTGAGATCGGCACGGGCGCGCAACTGAGCGGCACGTCCATCACCGCGCGCTCGCAACGCGTCAGCATCGGCCGCCAGGTTCTGCTGGCCCCCAACTGCGTGATTGTGGATTCTGATTTCCACGCCCACTGGCCGCCCGAGGCCCGCGCCACGGAACCAGGCATGGAGCGGGACGCGCCGGTAAGCATCGGGGATTATGCCTGGATCGGCATGAACTGCCTGATTCTCAAGGGCGTGAGCATCGGCGAGGGGGCCATGATCGGCGCGGGCAGCGTGGTCACGCGCGACGTGCCGCCCTTCTGTCTGGCCGCGGGCGCGCCCGCGCGCGTGTTGCGCCGTCTGGGGCCGGAGGACGGAAAAATTTGCGCGGCCCCACCAGCGTCCGGGCAAGCTTCCGGCCGGACTTCCGGAGCATGATATGAACTCTGAAGCAGGCTCTTCCACGGGCGTGGGCGAATACATTGCCGCGCTGCTGGCTTCCGCCAGACTAGGCAATCAGGTCACCCACCACCGCCTGCTGCCCGGCGCGGAACCCGTTTTCGCGCCCAATCGCCTGCCCTGGCCGCGCGCCGTGGGCAAGCTGCTGGAAGAACGCGGCGTTCGCCTGTACAGCCATCAGGCCCTGGCTACGGACCACATCCGCGCCGGGCATGCCGTGGTGGTGGCTACGCCCACGGCCAGCGGTAAGAGCCTGATCTACAATCTGCCCGTGCTGGAACGCCATCTGCACGATCCCGACGCACGGGCGTTGTACCTTTTTCCGCTCAAGGCCCTGGCCCAGGACCAGCTGGCGGCCTTCTCCGCCCTGACCGCCGCCTGGCCCGAAGCGGCCCGGCCCACGGCCGCGCTCTACGACGGCGACACCAGCGACCACTTCCGGCGCAAGATCCGGCGCGATCCGCCCACGGTGCTGGTCAGCAATCCGGAAATGCTGCATCTGGGCATTTTGCCGCATCACGAACAGTGGGCCGCCTTTCTGGCGGGCCTGAGTTTTGTGGTGGTGGACGAGGCCCACACTTATCGGGGTGTATTCGGCGCGCACATGGCCCAGGTTTTCCGGCGGCTGCACCGCTTGGCCGGACGCTACGGCGCGCGGCCCACCTATGTGCTCTGCACGGCCACGGTGGGCAATCCCGGCGAGCTGGCGGCCGGGCTTATCGGCGCGGGAGACGGAGCGGGCGCCGGCGCGGCGGTCGCGCCGGTGGTCATCGACCAGTCCGGCGCACCGCGCGGGCCGCGCCATTTCGTCTTTCTCAATCCCGAGCAGAGTCCGGCCACGGCGGCCATTGACCTGCTCAAGGCGGCCCTGGCCCGCAATCTGCGCACCATCGTCTACTGCCGCTCGCGCCGGATGACCGAGCTGGTCAGCCTCTGGGCGGGCAGCCAGTCCGGCCCGTACAAAGAGCGTATTTCCGCCTACCGCGCGGGTTTTCTGCCTGAAGAGCGCCGGGCCGTCGAAGCCCGTATGGCCTCGGGCGAGCTGCTGGCCGTGGTCAGCACCAGCGCCCTGGAACTGGGCATCGACATCGGCGGCCTGGACGTCTGCATTCTGGTGGGCTATCCCGGCACGGTCATGGCCACCCTCCAGCGCGGCGGCCGGGTGGGCCGGGCCCGGCAGGAGTCGGCGGTCATCGTGGTGGCCGGGGAGGACGCCCTGGACCAGTATTTCGCCCGCAATCCCGAGGATTTTTTCAGCCGCGCGCCGGAAAAGGCCGTGGTCAACCCGGACAACGAGGTCATCCTGGCCCGCCATCTGGAATGCGCGGCCGCCGAACTGCCTCTGGCAACGGACGAACCCTGGCTGCAATCAACGGGCGCGCGCCGGGCCGTGCGCGAACTGTGCGCCAAAAGCCTGCTGCTGCAATCCGCCGACGGCGCGCAATGGCTGGCCGCGCGCAAACGGCCCCAACGCCTGGTGGACCTGCGCGGCACGGGCCAGAGTTACAGCATCGAGGATCAGGACGGCGCGGTCATCGGCTCGGTGGACGGCTTCCGGGCCTGGCGCGAAACCCATCCCGGCGCGGTCTATCTGCACCGGGGCCGCACCTACGTCATTGAGGAAGTGGACCCCGGCCGGGCCAGGATTCTGGCCAAGGAGGCCAGAGTTTCCTGGTTCACGCGCACGCGCGGCCAGAAAAGCACGGACATTCTGGAAGAGACGGAACGCCGCGCCCTGGGTCGGGCGCTGGTCTGCCGGGGCAGGCTGCGGATCACCGAGCGGATCACCGGCTACGAAAAGCGTTCCACGTCCGGCAACCGTCTGCTGACCATCGTCCCGCTGGACGCGCCGCCCCAGGTTTTTGAAACCGAAGGCCTCTGGTACGTGATTCCGGACGGCATCCGCGCCGGGCTGGAAGAGCGCTTCCTGCATTTCATGGGTTCCATTCATGCCCTGGAGCACGCCGTCATCGGCCTGCTGCCCCTTCAGGTCATGGCTGACCGCAATGACTTCGGCGGCATTTCCATTCCCTTGCATCCCCAGGTGGGCCTGCCCTGCGTTTTTGTCTACGACGGCCTGCCCGGCGGCGCGGGCCTCACCCGCCAGGCCTTTGCCAATGCGCGGGATCTGCTGGAAGCCACCCGCCGCGCCGTGGGGGCCTGCCCCTGTGAGGACGGCTGCCCCTCCTGCGTACACTCGCCCAAGTGCGGTTCGGGCAACCGGCCCATCAGCAAACAGGGCGCTCTGGCCCTGCTGGATGAGTTGCTCGCGCCGGGCAATGAAGGCGAAACGCTTTTCCGGGAACTGCGCGTCAGCCCGGCCCCGGAACGGCTGGAGGTTCAGGAAATGCGCGGGGAGGATCAGAAGGACGTCCCGGCGGACGGATGTCCGCCGCAGCCGGGCCGGGAGGAATACATGGACAAAAATCCCACCGCCGCGCCCGACGGGCTCACGGCCCATGTCCCGACGCCGCCGCCCCGGCATTATGTGGTCTTTGACGTGGAAACCCGGCGCTCCGCCGCCGAGGTGGGCGGCTGGCACAAGGCCGGGCAGATGGGCGTGAGCGTGGCCGTGCTTTACGACAGTCTGGCCGACGACTATTTTTCCTACAGCCAGGACGAGCTGCCCGCCCTGTTCGAGCGCCTGCGCGCCGCAGACCTGGTGGTGGGCTTCAACAGCCTGCGTTTCGACTACGCGGTGCTCGCGCCCTTCGCGCCCTATGAACTGCGCGGCCTGCCCGGCCTGGACCTGCTCCAGCGCGTGCAGGAACGCCTCAACTACCGGATTTCGCTCAATAATCTGGGCCAGGCCAGCCTGGGCGAACCCAAGAGCGCCGACGGCCTGCAGGCTCTGCAATGGTGGAAGGAAGGCCGTTACGAAGAGATCGCGGCCTATTGCCGCAAGGATGTGGACCTGACCCACCGTCTCTATCTCTTCGGACTGCGCGAAGGCTATCTGCTGTTCAGCAACAAGGCCGGGCAACGCGTGCGTGTGCCCGTGGACTTCCGGAAACGGCCATGAGCATATATACGGACGCGGAGCTGGCCACGGCCATGATCGGCTGGCGGCGCGAACTGCACCGGCGGCCCGAAGCGGGCTGGACGGAATTCTGGAGCACGGCCTTCGCGGCGGACGTGCTCCACTCGCTGGGCTACGCCCCACGCGTGGGCCGCGAAATTCTCGATCCGGACCGGCGCATGGGCCTGCCCGCCCCCGCCGTGCTGGAACAGGCGCGCCAACGGGCCGCGGCCGAGGGCGCGGACGCCCGCTGGCTTGAACGCATGGGCCAGGCCACCGGCCTTGTGGCGGACCTGCGCCCCGGCCGGGAGCCGGATCTGGTAGTGCGCTTCGATCTGGACGCCCTGGAAATGCCGGAAGCCGACGACGCGGAACATTTTCCGGCGCGGGAGGGCTTTGCCTCGCGCCATGCCGGGCTCTGCCACGCCTGCGGCCACGACGGGCACACGGCTCTGGGCTTGGGCCTGGCCGCCCTGCTGCGACGGGAGGCGGCGGACATCAAAGGCAATGTGCGGCTGCTCTTCCAACCGGCCGAGGAAGGCGTGCGCGGCGCGGCGTCTTTGATCCAGCAGGTGCTGGGCGCGCGCTGGTTTCTGGCCGTGCATCTGGGCCTCGGCGCGCCGGAAAGCGGCGCGCTGGTCGCCGGGCTCTCGGGCTTTCTGGCCACCACGAAATTCGACGTGCGCTTCACGGGCCGCGCGGCTCACGCCGGACTTGCGCCCGAGGCCGGACGCGACGCCCTGCGCGGAGCCGCCGAAGGCCTCCTGGCCCTGCACGATCTGAGCCGTGACGGCGCGGGACGCGTCAATGTGGGTCTGCTCTCCGGCGGCACGGCCCGCAACATCGTGCCGGACCAGGCCCGCATGAGCTGCGAAACGCGCTGCGCCGACCGCGAGGCGGACAACGCCCTGCTGGCTCGGGCGCGCGCCCTGCTGGCCCGCATCGCGTGGGAACGGGAACTGGAATTGGATATCAGCATTCAGGGCCGCGCGGGCTGCGCGGCCAGCGACCCGGAACTGGCCCGGCTGCTGGCCCGTACCGCTCTGGAGCTGCCGCCTGACCCGGACGGACGGCAGCCCTTCGCGCCGGACAAGGTGCGCGCCGAAGGCCTCATGAAGGCCAGCGAAGACGCGGCCACCCTGATGGAGGCCGTGCGCCTGTCCGGCGGACAGGCCGCCTACGCCCTGCTGGGCGCGAATCTGGCCGGCGGGCACCACAGCCCGCGTTTCGACTTTGACGAGGCCGTGCTCTGGCCCGGCGCGCGTTGGCTGGCGACGGTCTGCCGGAAGCTGTGTCTGGAGCAGATGAACGTTAAGAATATACATTCTTAACGGTTGAAGACGCCCACTTCCGCGCTTACCGGCGCGAATAAACTGCGCTTGCGCCTTCGTGGCTAACGGCTGCCCACCCCGACTCCCACAATGGTCTGCCCCTTGGCCCGCACCTGCGCGTTCTGGCCGCAGGCGGCCAGCAGCAGCGCCGTCAGGCAAAGCAGCGGGATCAGGTGGCGCGCCCAGTTACGCATGCGGCTTCTCCTGTGAAATCCGGGCTCCGGCGGGCACGTCGTCGGTAATCCAGACATTGCCGCCGATGACCGCGCCGGAACCGATGGTCACCCGTCCCAGAATGGTGGCCCCGGCATAGACCGTGACATTGTCCTCCAGCACCGGATGCCGGGGAATGCCCTTGGTCAGCGTGCCGTCGGGATTTTTGGGAAAAGACAGCGCCCCCAGCGTCACGCCCTGGTACAGACGGCAGCCGCGTCCCAGAACGCAGGTTTCGCCGATGACCACGCCCGTGCCGTGGTCGATGAAAAAATCTTCACCGATGGTCGCGCCGGGGTGGATATCAATGCCCGTGCGAGAGTGGGCCATTTCGGAAATAATGCGGGGAATCACCGGCACTTTGAGCCTGTAGAGCACATGGGCGATGCGGTGGTGCAGCATGGCGTGCATGGAGGGATAGCAGAAAATGGTTTCGCCGGGGCTGGTGGCCGCCGGATCCCCCTCATAGGCGGCCTGGGCGTCGCCCGCCAGCAGGCGGCGGATTTCGGGCAGGCGCTCCATGAAGCCCAAAGCCTCGGCCGCGCCTCCGTTTTCACAAGCCGCGCAGGGATCGGAGGTTTTCCGGCCCTCGCAGGAAAAACAGAAGCCGCGCATGATCTGCTCGCTCAGCAAATGGTAAATGGAATCCAGATTGGCCGAAAGGTGATAGCGCATGGATTCGCGCCGGACCCTGGTGGAGCCGAAATAGCCCGGAAAAATGGCTGCGCGCAGGCGTTCCATGATTTCCCGCAACGCGTCCAGCGAAGGCATGGCCGCGCCCTGGGCCGGGCGGTGCCAGACAATGTCCAGGGAGGAAGGATGGCAGAGGCGCTCCACCACCGTATCCAGTTCCGGCATGGTCACGGCCTTGTCGTCATAACTCTTGCTCATGGGCGATATCCTGTTGTTTTTCCTCTTGTACACGGCCTGCGGCCCGTCCGCAACGGCTTTTGCCGACGGGGCGCGAACCATAGGAAACCCAAAGCTGCTTGCCCTTGAAGATGCCGCTTGACGCTGAAACCTGTTTGCCGTGCGACGCCCGCATGGAGCATTCCGGCATTTTCAATGTCAGAATACCCTGAAGTTTTCCAGGTTCCGGCCGATAGACGTTGTTGACTACAATCAGCGACGCCGTGCAAGCGGCGCAAGGAGCATATGTATGGAAGACGTGCAGATGGGCATGAGCGTGGCCGTCACCAAGGAAGCCCTGAACTTCCAGGCCAATATGGCCTCGAACCTGATCAACGGCAGCATCGACAAGGGGCAGGAAATGCAGCAGAAAATGGCCCGCATTGACGGCCTGGCCGCCGAGGGCATCGGCTCCAAACTGAATGTGGAGGCCTGATCGCGGCAATCCGGCCTGAACGGCCGCACGGAGTGTCGACAAAACCAGCGCGGCCCGAAATCGGACGCGGGGCGCGGCGGTTGAGTCTTGCGCCTTGCGCCGGTCCCCGGCGGTTTTTTCAGAAAACAGGCCGACGGCGGCGCAAAGGCCGCAACGTGAAATTCATCATCATTCCGAACGGCCCGGCGCTTTTCCGCGCCGGGTCGCATTTTATCAGGGCAACGGCATCTCCCGGCGCGCTCAACTTTGACCGGCGGCGCGCCCCAAAGGAAAGAAGCTCTCCACATCCATACAAAAGGCGATGCCGATGCCGGGCTCGTTCAGACTGGGCGTCCGGCGGATAGCCTCAAGAATGTCCGGAGCCGACGCCTTTTCCGCCAGAACCATCAGAAATTCCTTTTCCGGCACAATGGTGATGCCGAAAAATTTCACGTCCTCTTCCCGGCCCGTGCCGCGCGCGTTGATGATCGTGCCGCCCGTAGCCCCCGCCGCGCGCGCCGCGTTCATCACGTCGTCGGCGTAGCCCGCGTTGACGATGACGCAGATCAGTTGGTGGCTTGCCTGTGCGCTCATGTTTTCACCTGTTGCCGTAATGGAAGGTTGGGGGGCCGGGCCGCCGGACCCGGGCAGAATGTGCCGCAATATGCCGGACACGTCGATGACGAAGCCGATGCCCGGCGCCTTTCTGGCCGGGCCGCCCTTATCACGCAGGGCCTTGATGATGGCGGGCATCTCCCCGGCCGGGGCCAGGGTGAGCACCAGATCCTTTTCCGTGTCGCCCAGGCAGAGCAGCCTCAGGATGCGGTTTTCCGCCGTGCCGCGCCCAAGCAGCACCGTGCCGCCGCGCGCGCCCGCCCGTTTGACGGTTTCCACCACAAGATCACCCTGGTTTCTGCCCACAATGCTCACCAAGAGCTTGCCGGGCGCGTAGATTGTGGCCAGTACGCTCATGAACGCTCTTCCCCGGCGGCACTGCTGGCCGGTTTACGCAAAGCGCCCCGGCGCCGGACGGCCGCCTTTTCCCGGCGATCGAAAAGAATGCCCAGAATCTGGATGGTAATCAGGGGCGTCATGGCGATCATGGCGATGACGCCGAACGCGTCGGTGATGGGGTTGCCGCCCAGACTGCGGGAAGCCCCCAGCGTGAATGCCAGAATAAAGGTGGAGGCCATGGGACCGGAAGCCACGCCGCCGGAATCGAAGGCAATGGCCGTGAACATGCGCGGACAGAACAGCGTCAGTGCCAGAGCCAGAATATAGCCGGGAATCAGGAACCACCAGATGCTCAGCCCTGTCACCACCCGCAGCATGGACATCCCCACGGCGGCCGCCACGCCGATGCACAGGGACACCAGCATGACCCCGCGCTTGATATGCCCGCCGGAAACCTCCTCCACCTGGGCGTTGAGCACCCAGACGGCGGGTTCGGCGCAGACGGCCAGCGCGCCCAGGGCCACGCCCACCAGGATCAGAAAATAACGGAAGTCATGCTGGGCGAGAATGGCCCCCAGCTCACGTCCGGCCGGGATGAAGCCGCCCTTGACCCCCACGAAGAAGCAGACCAGCCCCAGAAAGGTATAGACCAGGCCGACGCCCGTGCGGATGGTCTGATATCGTGTGAGCCGCAGCAGAAAAATTCTGAAGATCACGAACAGGGCCACCAGCGGCCCCAGAGCCATGCCGACCTCTCCGGCCACCTCGGGCACAAGAGCCCAGAAATGTCCCAGCAGGGTGGAAGCGTGCGCTTCAACAACCTCGGCTACCGCTCCGGTGCGGCCCTTGTGCAGCATGCCCAGAATCAGCACCGAGAGCACCGGGCCGATGGATGCCAGCCCGATGAGCCCGAAACTGTCGTCCTTGCCGTTGCCGCCGCGCACGGCGGCGACGCCCACGCCCAGCGCCATGATGAAGGGGACGGTCATGGGGCCGGTGGTGGCGCCCCCGGCATCAAAGGCCACGCCCAGAAAAGCCGGGCTGGTCAGGACCGCGCAGCCGAAGATCAGCAGATAGAAAAGCAGAAGCAACAGCCTGAGCGGAATCTGAAAAATGATCCGGCCCATGGCGATGGCCACGAACAGGCCCACGCCCACGGCGATCATGCCTACCAGCATGGAGCGGGATATGCCCGGGTCCACGGCGGAAACCTGCTGGGCCAGCACATGCACGTCCGGCTCGGCCACGGTAATGAAAAAACCGATCACAAAGCCCGCGCCCAGAAGCAGGGGCAGATTGCGGCGGGAGGTCAGGGCCGAACCGGCCTTCTGGCCCACGGGCACTACGCCGATGTCCGCGCCCAGCAAAAAAACGCTCAACCCGAGAATCAGCAGAACGCCGCCCACCAGAAATTCCGCCAGAGCATCGCCCAGAGGAGCTGCCGTGAGATGCAGCAGACAGACCACCAGCATCACCGGAATGACGGAAATGGCCGACTCCTTGATTTTTTCCAGTAGAACCACACGGACTCCCGAGCCATAAAAACGTAAAAAATACTAATCTATTATAAAAATAATATGGAATGAACACCGCAAAGTCAAGACGGACGGGCAGACGCGCCAGGGCAAGCGCGCAAAACCGCCGCATTGACAAATCCGCTTCTTGGGATAGCGTTGGCGCAACGCGCAATTTCAGGCGCAACACACTCGAGAGGAGCGCATTCAGTGAAGATTCTTGTTACACCCCGTTCCTTCGGCAAAAACAATCCCGAGCTTTTTGACATCCTGCGCGACGCCGGGCTGGAAATCATCCGCAACGACAGCGGCGGCATCCTCTCCGAGGCGGCCGTCAAGGAAAAACTGGCCCCCTGTGAGGGCGTCATTCTGGGCGTGGACCCCATGAACGCCGCCGTGCTGGCCGCCGCGCCGAAGCTGCGCGCCATCGCCAAGTACGGCGTGGGCCTGGACAATATTGACCTGGAGGCCTGCAAGGCGCGCGGCATCGCCGTCTCGCGCACCGTGGGGGCCAACAGCAATGCCGTGGCGGACTACGCCCTGACCCTGATGCTGGCCGTGGCCCGCAAGGCGGCGCTCATCGACCGGCGCTGCCGCGATAAGGACTGGAGCAAGATCACCGGCATCGACCTCTACGGCAGAACGCTGGGCATTGTGGGCCTGGGGGCCATCGGCAAATGCGTGGCCCGCCGGGCGCGCGGCTTCGACATGAAAATTCTGGCCCACGACGTGGTCTGGGACGAAGCCTACGCCCGCGAAAACGGCATCGAACGGGCCGATGTGGACCGCATCTGCCGCGAAGCCGATTTCATCAGCCTGCATACGGTGCTCACGGAGGAAACCCGCAACCTGATCAACGCCGAGCGCCTGTCCGTCATGAAAAAAACCGCCATACTCATCAACACGGCGCGCGGCGGGCTCATTGACGAGGCCGCGCTGCTGGCCGCCCTGCAGGAAGGACGCATCTACGGCGCGGGCCTGGACGTCTTTGAGCAGGAACCCCCGGCGGACCCGGCCTGGTATACGCTGGACAATCTGGTCATGGGCTCGCACTGCTCCTCGTCCACGGCCGGGGCCACCGAGCAGATGGGGCATATGGCCGTGGCCAATCTGCTGCGCGATCTGGGCCTGCGCTGAGCGCGGCGCTGTTCTGAACGCGCGAAGCGGGGACCGGCAATCCGGTCCCCGCTTTTGTTTCTGTTCTGCGGGAACAAGCCCTTATTTATGATGGGCTCCGCTCCTGCCCACGACTAAGTCGGACGGCGCCGGGCCGGGTGAGTGCGGGCTGATGCGGCGCGGACGGCGTCATTGGCGCGGGACGGGCCGCAGCCGCGCCTCCGGACGGCGTGCCCGGACCGACGGCGACCGGAGCCGTTGCGCCGGGCAGGTTGTCATCCTGCCGCGCCCGCCGCCGTCGCGGCGGAGGCAAGGAATTCTCCGTGGGAGCTTCGCCGCGCAGAACCCGTTGCGCATGGCGCAGGGTATCCTCGCAAAGAGGCTTCAGTTCAGGCGGCGCGGCGGCCAGAGCCTTGCGGGCCAGGACAGCGGCCTCCTGCAACTGTTTTTTGTCGTTGTTCTTCTCGCCCAAGCGGCAGAGCACCCAGGCCAGGTTGTTGTTCAAATGCGGGTCGTCAGGCATGTCCGGCTGCGCTTTGCGGTAATACTCCAAAGCGGCGGCGTCCTGTCCTCCGGCGGCGGCCAGATTGCCCAGATAGAAATCTCCTTCCGGCACCGTGGCGGCCGCCGCCGTGTACTGACCCTGGGCGCGTTCGTTTTCGCCGCGTGCCTCATAGGCCTTGCCCAGAGTCAGATGCTCCTCGGGCGTCAGCGGATCAGACAGATAATGCGGCCCGCAGGCCGCGCAACAGAGCAGCAACGCCCCACCCGCAAGACGGCCCAGACTGTTGAGCGATATGCGCATGGCAGATCCTCCTTTCCTCGCCGTCTCAGGGGCAGCAGTAATTTCTGTGATAATCGTCGTCATCGCACTGGGAAGAACCGCCGCCCAGCGCGGCCCCGAGCACGACGCCGCCCACAAGCAGGATCCCCAGCAGGATCAGCAGGGCGTCGCCGGAATTCCCCTTGATGTATCTGGGGATGTCCACATCAATGGTCCTGCGGCGTTGCTTGTCGCTCATACCGGCCACGGTTCCGGCCGCCGCTTCTTCCTTCTGGCCGCGCGCCATGAGATACTGACGCACGATCCGCCCTTCCAGGTCCTGCCGCGCCGCCTCCAGCCGGCGCGCGCCCTCATCCGAAAGATTGTGCAGGGTGGGAATGAAACCGGCCACGGCGCGCGGACTCATCGCCAAGAGCGGGATAAGCAGCAAGGCCGCAACTCTGAAAAGACACATGGACATGCGCATGGCATCCATCCGGTTAAGGTGAAACCCGTCGGCAGACACAGAACTTCTTTCCGACGATTCCCCCCTAGACCCAAGCCCAAGGAACGTCAACGCCAAAATTTTGTACATGGAAAAGGGTGGAACGGGCTGTCAGGCGGGCTGTTGGTTTTCCGTTGGGATGATATTCATATTGAAAGAAGCGTTATCACGCTGCGCGGAGATGCCGCCAGGAAAAGAAAAACAGAGCGAATACTATGGATTAACTCCGCGACCACAACATTGTAACCCGCTTCCGCAGTCTGAATTTTAGGGCCAGGTCAAAAGAGGGGAATATTTTTTTCGTTGACAGGATAGTTCTTCCTCAGCTATTTTTGGATCATATATGGTACAGTATACCGTAATACGGTATACATGACAAGCTACATTCGCATCATTGCACTCACTATCCCTGTCAAATGGTGGTATACGGCAGGGTCGGGACGCAAGGGAAATGACTGTCTTGTCAGTTCGCCGGAACATAAAAACGGTATAATATACCATAATACGGTATGCAGGCGAGTCCACTCTTCTAACTCCGGGAGGCGTCAAATGAAAGAAACATTATTTCTAAAAAACACCGAAGCGTTTGCCGAAAGTATGGTCCGATGCGGCATACGCTGCCACTTTGCCTATCCCATCACTCCTGCCACGGACGTCATGAAGTACACCGCCGCGCATATGGCTGACGCGGGCGGGCGCATGGTGCAGATGGAAAGCGAACTGGCCGTGTCCAATGCACTGGCGGGGTACGCCTGCGCGGGCAAGCTGGGGGCCACCTCCACCGCCGGGCCGGGCATGACGCTCATGCAAGAGGCCATAGGCTTCATGGCTGCCGGTGAGCTTCCCTGCATCATGCTGGACGCCATGCGCGTGGGCCCCGGCGACGGCGACATTGTGGGCGCGCAAAGCACCTATTTTCAGGCCACGCGCGGCGGCGCGCACGGCGACTACCGCGTCATCGTACTGGCCCCCTCCTGCGGGCAGGAAATTGCGGACCTCATGCCGCTGGGCATCAAACTGGCCTTCACCTATCGCAACCCCGTGCTCTTTGTGGTGGATGGCGTCACCTGCCAGATGACCGAAACCACCACCTTTGACGAAGCCCACGACTACACCGCCGATTTCGATACCTCGGGTTGGGCCTACACCGGCACCGGCGACCATCCCAAACGTTTTCTGCTCACCGGCAGCTACACCCATGAGCAAGGCTATGAGATGAACGAACGCCTTCGCGCCAAGTACGCAAAAATCAAGGAAAATGAGCAACGATGGGAGCAGTCTCAAGTGGAAGACGCTGAAGTGCTGGTGGTGGCCTTCGGCATTCACGGCCGCATGTGCAAGGAACTGGCAGAAAACTTCCGGGCCGAGGGCAAACGCGTGGGCTACATCCGTCCCATTTCGCTGTGGCCATATCCCGACAAGGCCTTTGAAAACCTTCCGGCCTCGGTGAAGTCCATACTGGTGGTGGAAATGAATCACGGGCAGATGCTGGACGATGTGCGCCTGGCCGTCAGCGGCAAGGTACCTGTGCACTTCCTGGGCAAGACGGGGGGCGACATCCCCATGTGCACCTTGGCGGACATGACCCGTGAAGTAAACAAGCTGCTTGAGGGGGAATAGCATGCAAACATTGGCGGACTATTACGGCAAGACGCTGAAATTTGAAAAACTCTTCAACTACTGCCCCGGCTGCGGCCACGGCATCATCACGCGTCTCGTGGCCGAAGTCATCGAGGAAATGGGCATCAGAGAAAAAACCATGGCCGTGGTAGGCATAGGCTGCGGCGGTTTTTCCCATCACTATCTGGAAGTGGACGCCATTGAGGCCATCCACGGCCGCTCCCCGGCTTCGGCCATAGGCTACAAGATGGCCCTGCCGGACCATATCGTCTTTACCTATCAGGGTGACGGCGACGGCAGCGCCATCGGCCTGCACGAGCTGATGCACGCCGCCAATCGCGGTATGCCCATCACCACCATCATGATCAACAACTCGGTGTTCGGCATGACCGGCGGCCAGATGTCCCCCACTTCCATCCCCGGGCAGGTGACCGCCACCACACCCAAGGGGCGTGACGTCAGCCTGCACGGCTACCCCATTCTGGTGCCGGAAATGATGCGCGCCATGAAAGGCGTGGCCTATCTGGCCAGAGAGTCAGTGGTCAACGCCAAGAGCATCACCAAGGCCGCCAAAAGCATACGCAACGCTTTTGAATGCCAAATCAGGGGACTGGGCTTCTCCTTTGTGGAAGTGATTTCACCCTGTCCCACCGGCCTGCATTTGAAGGTCGCCGACGCCTACAAATACACCGCGACGGAAACATTGGATTATTTCAAACCTCAGATTTTCAAAAATGCACTGGAGAATGACAATGAAATATAAGTGCGCATTCTCGGGTTCCGGCGGCCAAGGGGCTGCCCTGATGGCCAAACTCACTTGCATGGCCTGCATTACCGAAAAAAAGCAGGTCGTTATGACGCAGACATACGGCGTGGAACAGCGCGGCGGCGACTCTACGGGTTATGTGGTGATTTCCGACCAGCCTATCAGCAACCCCATTGTGGAAAGTGACGCCAACGTGGCCGTGGCCCTCAGTGAGAGCATCTATCAGAGCACACTGGACGGCGTGTGCGAGGGCGGCACCATCTTCGTCAACAGTTCCATGGTCAAGCACACAAAAGAAAAGCCCGGCGTGACGCAGGTTCTGTTGCCCGTCTCCGAAATGGCCCAGGACATGGGCAACATCCGCGTCGCCAATATCATCATGCTGGGAGCGGTGATCAGGGCCACCGGCATGCTCGGCAAGGAGTCCGTGGCCGACGCTTTGGCAAGCGCTCTGGGCAAAAAGGCCAAGACCCAACTGCTGGAGGTCAACATGCGGGCCCTGCAGAAGGGCGTAGAGGTTATGGAAAAAAAGGGGGGCGGCAAGTAATGGGCAAGGAGAATCTGAAACATATGGTGGCGATGGAACGCTGTAAGTCCTGTGGTCTGTGCGTGACCGCCTGTCCCAAGCAAACGCTGGTCATAGGCGACAATCTCAACGCCCAAGGATACGCTTACGTAGTCCAGATGAAGCCGCTGGACTGCGTCAAATGCAATATCTGCCGCATTGTCTGCCCTGACGTGGCCATAGGTTGCATCGACACCTGCGCGTGAGCCCGCACCATCCAGTATAAAGGACAAATCATGGAATACATCAATGACAAAAATGCTCCGGCGCCTCTTGGGCCGTACTCCGACGCCATCCGTAGCGGCAATCTGCTGTTTATCTCGGGCCAGGCCCCGTTCAACGCAGCCGGTGTGATAGTGGGCAAGGACATTGCGGTCCAGACCACGCAAGCCATGAATAATCTGGCTTCACTGTTGGATTCTGTGGGGCTTGAGATGAGGCATGTGATCAAGGCCACGGTATATCTGTCCAACTGGGACAACTTCAAAGGCTATAACGAAGTGTACAAGAAATTCATGGGAGATCATAAACCGGCCCGCGCCACAGTGGAAGTGACGCGGCTGGCCCAGGATGCGCTTATTGAAATGGAATTCATTGCCGAGTTCTCGTGACTCATATCGATATCGGTGGCGGTCAATCTTTTTTGCATCGGCACTTGACCGTCACCGCTTTTCCCGTTCGCCACAGGCGTCACATACAATATCACCAAGCAAACCAAAGGCGGCTTGAAGCAACACGACCATATTGCCAAAGGATATTTTATGGAAACCGTGCCGCTGACTGAATTATGCGATAATGCGCAACTCAACAGATTTCATAAACGACTGGTGGTGTATTCGGCGGGAGGCCCTTTTCTCGACGGATATGTGATGGGGATGATAGGCATCGCCCTTGTGCAGATAACGCCCTACATGGGCCTGTCCCTGTTCTGGGAAGGCATGGTGGGAGCCGGGACCCTGGTCGGCATGTTTTTCGGCGGATTCCTCGGGGGACTGTTTACCGACAAATACGGCCGCCAACTGTTGTATTCCATTGACCTCATTGCGCTGGCGCTTTTCTCTTTGGCCCAGTTCTGGGCGGAAACCGGCCTTTACCTTTTCATCTGCCGTCTGTTGCTGGGCGTTGCCGTGGGTGCGGACTATCCCATTGCCACAGCCCTGCTGGCGGAATTTACCCCGAAAAAATACCGCGGCCCCTTTATCGGCCTGCTTGAGGCCATGTGGTTTGTGGGGGCAAGCTGCGCCTATATTGTCGGCGAGTTAATGCTGAACACCGGGCCGGAGGCATGGCGCTGGATGTTGGCCAGTGCGGTGATTCCCGCCGTGGTGTTTCTCTTCATACGCCGTCACACGCCGGAATCGCCGCTGTGGCTGAGCCAGAAGGGACGTTTCGTCGAGGCCTGCGCGGTACTGAAGCTGGTGTACGACAAAAACGTGTCCCTGACAGACCTGCAAGGCTTGGTCAAAAAGAGCGCCAGGGTGAGCGTGTGGCAGATGTTCCATTCGGGGTATGGCGCGCGCATGCTCTTCATCACGGTTTTTTGGACCTGCGCGGTGGTGCCGCTGTTTGCCGTATATTCCTTTGCCCCCAAGATCATGGTTGCCCTCGGCATATCCGGCAACCTCGGCAATGCGGGGTCGGCGGTGATGACTATCATCTTCATGCTGGGATGTTTTCTTTCTCTGCAACTCATCAACAAGATGGGACGACGTTCCCTGTTGCTGCACAGTTTTTTCTGGTCCGCTGTAGCCCTCACCCTGCTCAGCATTTTCAGTAATGCCCCACCCTATGTCATCTTCCTGCTTTTTTCCATGTACGCGCTGTGCACCAGCGGTTCCCAGAACCTGCAATTCGTCTATCCCAACGAGCTCTTCCCCACCGAAATACGCGCCTCCGCCGTGGGTCTGGCCTCCTCCCTCACCAGGATAGGAGCGGCCATAGGCACCTACCTGGTGCCCCTGGCTCTGGCCCGTCTCAACATTCAGGTCACCATGATGATCGCCGCCTGCATCACCATGCTGGGCTTCGCGGTGAGCCTGAAGATGGCCCCGGAAACCGCCCACTGCAGCCTGGAGGAAACCTCGCGCTGTTTTGAGGACACAGATTGTCTTCTTGACGGCTCCAGCTGCCCTCTGGTCGACGGTTGCGGCCTTGCCAAAGGCGCCGATCCCACGGATTCCCGCATGGCCTGAAGCCGACGGCCCCAATGACTTCACGATGCAGCCCGCAAGGAGAAATATCATGAGCAACAAACGGACAGCCGGAACCGTCGTCATCGGCGGCGGGGCCGTCGGAACCTCGGTGGCCTGCTACCTGGCCATGGGCGGAATGGATGTAACACTAGTGGAGCGCGGCGAATTCGCTTGGGGAACCAGCCGCCGCTGCGAGGGGCATGTGGTGACCTACGATACGCCACCCGGCGATTTCAGCCTGTTCTGCAAAACAGGACAGGATCTCTTCTACGAGGCCCAAAAATTCCTGCCGGTGGATTTCGACTTCAGCCCCGAAGGTATCGGCCTGCTGGTGGACAATGAGAGCCATCTGGAAATGGTGAAAGCCAATTATGAAGGCAAACAAAAGGAAGGTTATAACGTAACGCTGTGGGACCGCGACGAATTGCGCCGCCATGAGCCTAATATAGGCGATAATGTCATAGGCTGCCTGAACTTCAATAATGACTGCACGCTGAACCCCATGCGCCTTTGCTTTGGCTTGGCCGAGCACGCCAGAGCTCACGGAGCCGTCATCATGCCGCGTACGCACGTCATGGATCTGCGCATGGAGAACGGCCGCGTCAGCGGGGTGGAGACGGACAAGGGGCTGATCCTCACGGAAAACGTGGTGCTCGCCGCAGGGGTATGGACGCCGCGCCTGGGGGCCATGCTGGGGGTCAACGTGCCCATCCGCCCGCGTCAGGGACACATTCTGGTCACAGAGCGTGTCCAGGGCCTGCTCAACAAGGCCTATGTGGAATACGGCTATCTGCTCACCAAGCACGGCCTCAAGCGCGACAACGTCACCCCGGACATGGATAAGTTCGGCGTGGCCTTCGTCATTGAGCCTTCCACGGCGGGCACTGTGCTCATAGGCAGCAGCCGCCGTTTTGTGGGTATGGACACGCGGCCCCACCCCTCCGTCATGCGTGCCGTGGCCGAACGCGGGACGCAGTTCTTTCCGGCCCTTTCCGACATGCGCCTGCTGCGGTGTTACGCCGGAGTGCGCCCCGCCACCACGGACGAACTGCCCATCATCTCCACCACGCACATCCCCGGCTTGTTCATCGGGGCCGGACATGAGGGTCTCGGCATCAGCCTTTCGCTCATCACCGGCAAGATCATGTCGCAATTGGTGCGGGGTCAGACCCCCTTCATCGACATCAGCTACATGGGCATTGACCGATTCGGCCTCAACCCTCCCGCCATGCCTGTCGGCCAGACGGCGGTGTAAGGAGTACGGATATGTTCAAGAAAGTCAGGGAACCCAAGGGAAACGTGGTCACCATCTATTTTGAAGATCAACCCGTGCAGGCCGAGGAGGGCATAACCGTGGCGGCGGCGGTGCTGAATCCCGCCGAGGGCTGGACCCGCACCTCGCACGGCGGGCAGAGGCGTGGGCCTTTCTGCCAGATGGGCGTTTGCTTTGAATGTCTTATGACCATTGACGGCATACCCAACCGACAGGCCTGCCTGACAGTGGTGACGGAAGGCATGCGGGTGAACCGCCAGTCCGGCGCGCCCGACATGCGGAAGGAGGAGAAGAGCCATGCGTAATTCATGGGATGTCGTCATTGTCGGTGCCGGTCCTGCGGGTATGAGCGCGGCCATCGAAACCACGAAGCATGGCCTGAGCACCCTGGTGCTGGATCGCCAGATCGAGCCGGGAGGTCAAATTTTCAGAAGTGTGGCCAGCTCACCCTTGATCCATGAATTGGGCGGCGATTACGCGGCGGGGCGTCCCCTGGCGCAACGCTTTCTGGCATGTGGGGCGCAGTTCGAGGCCGGGGCCAATGTGTGGGATATCTCTCCGGATCAGATCTATTTCAGTCAGAACGGGCGGAGCCAGGGAGTCAGGTGCCGTCAGGTGCTGCTGGCCTCGGGGGCTATGGAGCGCCCCGTGCCGCTGCCCGGCTGGACCTTGCCCGGCGTCATGGGGTCCGGCGCGTCCGACGTGCTGCTCAAGTCCGCCTCATTGCTGCCGCAGGGGCCGGTGGTGCTGTGCGGCAACGGGCCGCTCATTTTGCAGGCCGCCGTGCATCTGCACCACTACAAGGTGCCGGTGCGGGCCGTGCTCTTTACCGGCAGACTGCGCAACGCGTTGCTGGCCATGCGCCACATGGCCGGGGCGTTCGCCCGCCCTGCCTACTTTCTGCACGGCATGAGCATGGCCGCACAGACCTTCCTCAAGCACAAGTGTATATTCGGCGCACATGACATCCGCATGGAGCAGGATAGCCCGGGCGGGCTGAAGATCAGCTACACCGGCCGCGGCGGCAGAAAGACCTTGGCCGCCGCCACTGTGCTGCTGCATGAGGGCGTCATTTCCGAAAGCCGCATCACCAGACTGGCCCGCTGCCGCCATCAGTGGAATGAGCGCCAGCGCTACTGGCACGTCAGTGCGGACATGTGGGGTCAGACCAGTGTTCCCGCCATCCGTACGGCGGGGGACGTGGCCGGCGTGCGCGGGGCTGTGGCAGCTCAGGCCGAAGGCAGTCTTGTGGGGTTGGACATCTGCCGCGAACTGGGCCGCCTGACCACGGCGCAACGTGACGCCGAGGCGACCTTCTGTCGGCGCGTGCTTTGGCGGTGCCGGGCCTTGCAGCCCTTTCTTGACCAGTACTTCGCACCGTTACCGTCCATGCTGCAACCGGCGGATGAGGCTGTGGTGTGCCGCTGTGAGGAATTGACCGCCGGACAGTTGCGCAAAATTGTGCAGCAGGGCTGCTACACCCCTGACGGCCTCAAGGCTCAGGCCCGTCCGGGCATGGGCACCTGCCAGGGCCGCATGTGCGGTTCGGCGGTAGTGGAGATGATAGCCCAGACCCAGGGTCTGCCTCTGGAAAGTTTACCTTTGTACACGGCCCAGCCTCCGCTCTTTCCCTTACGCATAGGTGAACTGGTGGCCATGCGCAGTTCCGCAGATTCTCTGTAAGCTCCAGCTTTTTGATGCATCCGTCGGCGGGGTGGCCTTCTCCCCGCCGACGCGGCAGGAACACTGATCATGCCGCGTATAACGCGGCCAGATCGCGTTCGTGCGGTAAAAACCTCCACAGGCACCGCATTGGGGCCAAGGGAGCAGCGATGCTCATAATCATTCTCGGTATCCTCCTGCTTTTGGGGCTGTATTTTGCGTATGTATTCATCAAAGACTACAGAGCGCACCGACAGGAAAACACCAAGGTATCCACTCCCTTGGTGGGTGTTCTGGGTTTTGTCACTCTGTTTTTCGATGTGCTGGGCATAGGCAACTTCGCCACATCCACCGCCCTGTTCAAACTTTTCAAGATAATTGACGACAGAAAAATTCCAGGCACTCTGAATGTCTGTACTTCTCTGCCGGAGGTGGTTTCGGCCACCTTTCTCATCACCGCCATTGAGGTGGACCCCCTGACCCTGGTCACCATGCTTGTTTCCAGTTCGGCGGGAGCGTATTTCGGCGCCTCCATCATCTCGCGTTTCTCTGTGCACAAAATCCGCTTTACCCTCAGTATGGCCCTGTTCGTCACGGCCATCATCATGTTTTGCGGGCTCATGGGCTGGATGCCAGGCGGCGGCACGGCCACCGGACTTACCGGGAGCAATTTGGTCATCGCCAATGTGGGCAACTTCATTCTGGGCGTGCTGATGACGGCAGGCATAGGCGCGTATGCGCCCTGCATGGCCCTCATCTATTTTCTTGGCATGTCCCCCTTGGTGGCCTTCCCCATCATGATGGGTTCCTGCGCCTTTCTCATGCCCGTGGCCGGGCTCAAATTTATCAAGGAAGGCGCGTACGACCGCAAGATTTCCATGATCATCTCCCTGTCCGGCATTCTGGGTGTGAGCGTGGCCGCCATCTTTGTGAAATCCATTCCGCTCGGTGTATTGAAGTGGGTGGTCATCGGCGTGGTGCTCTACACCTCAGCGACCATGTTCTACGCCCTACTCAAGGGCAGAAGGGAAATGGGGAAGGCAGAGCCGCAGCGGGCCTCTGCCCCGGCACCGGAATAAGCACGGAGAGAACGACGGCGGTTCCGCACATGCCGGGAGCCATATCAGAATACGGCCCAAGAGCCGTCATCAAGCACATGCCCATAAAGGAGTACTACGATGGATCTGAACAAGCTATTGAAGCCCCGTAAAATGGCTGTGGTGGGCGCCAGTGAAAAACCGAGCACCATGGGCGGCGATCTGCTGCACAACATCAAGCTGTGGGGCCGTATGGAAGATGTGTACATGGTGAATCCCAAGTACGACACAATCTTCGGCGAAAAATGCTATCACAGCATTTCAGATATTCCGGAAGATATAGATACGGTGGTTATCTGCACTTCCAAAAAGGCGGTTCCCGGCCTTCTGCGCGAAGCCGCATCCAAGGGCTGCAAGGGCGCGGTAGTCTACGCCAGCGGCTATGGCGAGACACGCGACGAGGAGGGCAAGAGAGCTCAAGCCGAACTCACCGCTCTGTGCCATGAGCTGGACATGGCGCTCATGGGGCCCAACTGTGGTGGATTCAACAATTATATTGACAGAGTATGCTCTTTCGCCTTCATCATCGAAGATCGCAATTTCAGAGGCAACATAGGCTTTGTGTCGCAGAGCGGCCAGCTGTGCCAGTCGCTCATGGAGAACACGACCCGGTTTTCTTATATGATGTCCGTGGGCAACTGTTCCACCGTGTATGTGGAAGATTACATGGACTTTCTGGTGGACGATCCGGACACCAAAGTGGTGGCCGTCTATGTGGAAGGCATCAAAGATCCGTCCAAATTCATCAGCACGCTGCAAAAGGCCGCGCGTAAGCGTAAGCCTGTGGTTATCCTCAAGGTGGGCGCTTCGGAAAAAGCCAGCGCCCTGGCCTCATCCCACACCGGCAGTATGGCCGGAGCGGACAAGGCTTTTGACGCCATAGCCAAAAAGTTCGGCGTCATCAGGGTCAAAGACCTGGAAGAATTGCACGCCATATCCACAGTGCTGTCCACGCTGCCAGAACTACCAGCCAAACCTACTTTTTCGGCCATGGCCTTTTCCGGGGGCGAAGGTGTCGTCTGCGCCGACTCCGCCTTTTACAACGGTATCAATTTCCCCGATTTTGAATCGGAAACACGTGATGCCCTGCAAGCCATGCTGCCCTATTACGCCACAGCTAATAACCCCTTAGACATGACCTTCACCATGTCCTACGACAGCGACGTTTTCGCCAAGGCGCTCCGCACCGTCATGGACGATCCGAATATTGGCATGTGCCTGTTGTGCTTCACTATTTTACAAAAAAACATAGCTCCTGACGTCATCACCATGATTGAGGGTATTGAAAAGGTCGCAAGGCAGGGCAAGGCCAAGCCCATGGCCTTTGTGCCGCTGATGGAAAATACCCGTGAGCGAGCCCTGGCCGAGCGGCTGGCAGCGGTAGGGGTTCCCATTCTACCGCCCACTCACTACGCCTTTTCCACACTCAGACATCTGGCGGACTTCATTCAGTACAATGCCGACGAAAAAGATCTGGACCTGCCCGTCGCCACAAAGGGGCAGACGGTTGGTGCGGGAACCCCAGTGGCCCTCACGGAGCGCGTCAGCAAGGAAAAACTGGGCAAATATGGGATGGTGCGCTGTGTAAGTTTGTAAGGGAAGTGGGTTGAATACCCTGGAATTGCAAATAGATTCCATGCACGCCAGAGTTAGCGGTGCTTGTAAAAGCTGAAACTGCGAAAGCGGAACGTGAACATAGCATCTCTGGAAAAGGCACAAAGAATGACAATCACCGGTCATAGTCTTATGCAAGTGCAAGTCATGTATGGTGAAAGCTGAATTGCCTGAACCCTAGTCTGAGCAATATTTGGTTTCTATAACAACGAAGAAAAGGTGATTGAGACGTTGTAATGAGGTATATGATGGACTGGCATTCTATCTGTCATAATTTGCTGCCTCATGGCACTTCCCAATAGGGATGAAAAGACGAAAAGGGCACCTAACCATGACGTATCTTTACTTACAGATAAACACAGGATTGCCTAAGCTGGTTTGTTATAAAAGACAACCTGTATGGCAACGGAGGCTCCGTAGTACCCAAAGTCATGTTGTAATGACAATGGCAGAACGTATCCAATCGGTCCGCAATTACGGTATAAGTAAAGCAGGAATGCGACGAAAGCCGGAAATATGTGGGGGAAGGGAGCTATGGATGTCGGAATTACAAGTCATAAGTAGGTTGCGCTAATGCGAACAGAAACTACGATAAAGGCTATGAATTCCATTGCAAAGGTTTCCATGAGTGGAAGAAGGGTCAATGGCCTGTTCAGGCTGGCGACCAACCCTGAAGTTCTGTGGAAGCAAGCCTATGCCAACATATACTCTAACAAGGGAGCCATAACAAAGGGCGTAGATAGAAATACGCTTGATGGGTTCTCCGAAGAAAGGGTGAACCATTTGATTGGGCTGTTGGCAAGGCGTGAATATTGTCCGAAACCTGTACGGCGCACATACATTCCCAAAAAGAATGGAAAGTTGCGTCCTCTCGGTATTCCAACCGGAGACGACAAACTGGTGCAAGAAGTGGTCAGAATCCTTCTTGAGCAAATCTATGAGCCTATTTTCTCTGAAAATTCTCATGGATTCAGACCGGGAAAATCCTGTCATTCTGCTTTGCGACAGGTAAAAAACGTCTGGAACGGAACGAAGTGGATTATTGAGTTTGATATCAAAGGATTCTTTGACAATATCAATCATAATAAGATGATTGAATTTCTGGAGAAGAAGATTGATGACAAGCGCATAATTCATATTATTCGTCAAATGCTCAAAGCTGGATACGCTCAAGATTGGAAATACAATGCTACATGGAGTGGGACACCACAAGGTGGCGTCATTTCACCAATATTAGCTAACATATACCTTCATGAACTTGATACGTTTATGGAAGATATGATTTGCCAATTCAACAAAGGTGAAAGACGAAAGGATAATCCCGATTACAAAAAGCTGTGTAGGCAGATGATTATAATCAATCGTGAGCTTAGAGAGCTTAGGCAGAAATTCAAAGAAGGCAAACCTTTGAATGATGCCCGCAAGGAGATACTACGCGAACGCCGAGAGATACAGAAAAAAATGCGAGTTATCAATTCCAGATTACACGTTGACTCTGAATATAGGAGGCTTCGTTACGTTAGGTATGCTGATGATTTCATCATTGGAGTCATTGGTACACGCAAAGAAGCTGAATCAGTAATGCTACAAGTGAAGGAATATATAAATAATGTTCTTCTGCTTGAAGTGTCTGAAGAGAAAACTTGTATCGCAGATGCAAATGATGGAGTTAGATTTCTTGGGTATGATATAAAGACATACACAAGCACAAAGACGACAAAAATTGCATGGGGAAAGGGAACTTGTAATCGAAGGACAATTTCAGAAAAAATGCAGCTCCACATTCCATCTGAAAAGATGTTCCAATACGCGAGTAAAAATGGCTATGGAGATATGGCAATATTCCGCCCAAAAAGTCGTCCTGCATTGTTACGGCGTAGCGATGTGGAAATATTGATGACATATAATGCGGAAATGAGAGGATTAGCAAATTATTATTCCCTTGCTCAAGGCTACAAAACAGCTCTGCAAAGAGTTATTGGTCTAGCCCAATGGAGTTTCTTTGCAACACTCTCTCATAAGCACAAGAGTTCCATAGGAAAAGTAGCTCGTAAAATGAAACTATCTGCTCAATCTGGATATGAACTGAAGGTAAATATCAACGGAATTCCAAAATCCTACAGGCTTTTCAGGTTGAAAGACCATGAACCTCCAAAAATCCATAATTCTAATGTGGATACTCCTTGGGACACTACACGATTCACAATGACTCGTTCAGAATTGGTGCAGCGATTAAATGCAAACACCTGCGAATATTGTGGGAAAACAGGGGGATATATGGAGGTTCATCACATTAAAGCTCTGAAGGATGTACAGGGAAAGAAGCAACTGTGGCAACAAATGATGTGCGCCATGCGTCGAAAGACCATGGTTCTCTGTGTTGATTGCCACAATGAGCTTCACCGCCGTGACCTTCCCTATTGGCGAGCCAAAGCAAGGAGGCATCCGTGAGAGCCGTGTGCATCGAAAGGTGCAAGCACGGTTCGGAGAGAGGGGTAGTGCATCCAGACCGGATAACGCGCCCCTACTCTACCCCGTCACCAGGGAAGTACTGGTGCCGTGTGAAGCCGGGGGAGCCAAGGCCGCTGCCGCAGCGGAAAGTTTGGGCTTCCCGGTGGTGATGAAGATCGAGTCCGAGCAGATCATGCACAAGTCCGATGTGGGCGGTGTGGTCCTTAATGTGCGTGACAGCGGCGAAGCGGCGGCGGCCTTTGACCGGATTCTGGAAAATGTGCGCATAAACGCGCCCGAGGCATGCCTTAACGGCGTGCTGATTCAGGAAATGGCACCGGCCGGGCTGGAAATCATCATCGGCGTCAATAATGACCCGCAGTTCGGCCCGGTGGTGCTGTGCGGCCTTGGCGGCATTTTTGTGGAAATATTCAAGGACATAGCCCTGTGCCCAGCCCCGGTGAGCCGCTCAGAAGCCATGAACATGCTCAAAAGCCTCAAGGGCTATCCTTTGCTCAAAGGGGCGCGCGGCGGCAAAAAACTGGATATGGAGGCTGTGGTGACGGCCATTATGAGCGTGTCCAGGTATGCCACGGAGCATATGGACAAGGTAAGCCAGATCGACATCAACCCGCTGTTGGTCTATCCCGAGGGGCAAGGTGCCAAGGCCGTGGATGCACTGATTATCAACAAGACATAACAGCTTTTTATTCGCTGAATCAGCGCAAGCTGCGCTGTCACTGATTTTCGCGAAAGCCGCTGTTCTGTCTGAAGGAAGCTGCCTGCCTTTACAAAGAGGCGGGCAGCGTCCCTTTTGTCTGCGGGAAGCGCTTCTGGCGCAATGCTCAAAAAGGCAGACTCGCGGGGGAGGCTCCCAGCCTCAGGGAGATTTTCTGCGACATTTGTACAATCTGCTGCTTGATGTTGGCCATGGTCTTTTTGTTAAGCCGCACCGTGGGCACGGAAACGCTCAACGTTCCGGCCAGGCAATTCTGAAAATCGAGAATGGGCACAGCCACACAGCGTACTCCCTTGAAAACCTCTTCCGCGTCATAGGCAAGGCCCGTCTTGCGCACTTCTTCCAGTTCCGCGCGCAGAGTGAGCATCAGTTTATCCGCAAACTCCCGGCCCGATTTTTCCCGCACCTGCTCCACGGCCTTGCGCACTTCCGCTTCTTGGGCAAAGGCCAGAAAGATCTTGCCGGACGCCGACTGCAGCATGGGAAAGGTCCCACCGATGACGGTGTCCTGACGCAACGGCTGCGTGGTGATATGCCGGTCCACCACTAGCATGTCCGTACCAAAGGGCACGCACAGGTTCACCGTTTCGTTGACGGCCTCCAGCAATTCCATGCAGTACGGTCTGGCCACATCCACCATGCTGGAATAGCGCAGCATCCTGCTGCCCACGGAAAACATTTTGAAGGAAAGGCAATATTCCCCGCGTTGCTTCTCCTGAATGACATAGCCATTGTCTTCCAGTGTCAGAATCATTCTGTGCACAGTGGTCTTGGGTAGGCCCACAGCCTTGCTCAGAGCGGCCAATTCCCAGGATTTGCGGGTCGAGAGCATTTCAATGAGAAGGCATGCCTTAGAAACGGCGCCAACTTCATAGTATTTTTTTACAGTCTGCGTCATACATAATTCCTGTTGTTTTTCAACATACTGTTTTTAATAATAAAAATCAAATTCTGTTACATTGGCATGATACGTTTACTGGCTTACCTTGTTTTTATACCACTCACATTTTTTAATGCAGTGCCCTACGACTTCAATAGTACTCTATACACTGAA
The DNA here is from genome assembly GCF_009696265.1 of Desulfovibrio porci. Lineage (NCBI taxonomy): Bacteria > Pseudomonadati > Thermodesulfobacteriota > Desulfovibrionia > Desulfovibrionales > Desulfovibrionaceae > Desulfovibrio > Desulfovibrio porci. The sequence goes on along the minus strand of NZ_VUMH01000007.1, from coordinate 34,052 downwards.
ACAGATGTAATTTTGATTCATTGCTGTCTGGCCATTTGCAATTCCTGATAAATTTTGCTTTCCCTGCCTGGAAGAAGGATTCTCCCACTGAGGTAGCCTGCGAAAATAGAAAATATACGTCAGAATTCGCAGACCGCAGAAGAGCTCCTTATGGGAAAATTGCCCTTCGCCCAGCATTCCCAGAAATACAAAAAACACGCTGGGATAAGATAGATGCCGACAAAGAACCTGACGTTTATAGGCCAAGTGGTACCACATTACTAGACACCAGAATCCGTGAAAAGTGAAGCCCCGCAAGGCTTTTTGGGCTTTGCGGGGCTTCGTGAAATGAAAAATTGGTGGGTCGTGCGGGGATCGAACCTGCGACTCTCTGCTTAAAAGGCAGATACTCTACCTACTGAGTTAACGACCCATTGAGGGGAATACCATAGCCGCTTACGCCCGAACTGTCAAGCCGTGCATGCCGCGAAATACGAACGGCGCGGGCGGGTTACGCTCCCTTTTTTTCCAGCTTGGCCCAGGTGTCGCGCAGGGTGGCCGTGCGGTTGAACACGGGCAGTTCCGGCGAGCTGTCCCTGTCCTTGCAGAAATAGCCCAGGCGTTCGAATTGCAGAGTCCGGCCGATTTCGCCCTCGCCCAGGGCCGGTTCCAGCAGCCCGCGCACCACCCGCAGCGAATCGGGATTGAGGTTGTCCAGAAAGGTCTTGCCCTCGGGCGCGGCATTGGGATTTTCCACCGCGAAAAGATGGTCGTACAGGCGCACCTCCGCCGGAAGGGCGTGCGCCGCCGACACCCAGTGGATGGTGCCCTTGACCTTGCGGCCGTCCGGGCTCTGGCCGCCCCGGCTCTGGGGATCGTACACGCAACGCAGTTCCAGCACGTTGCCCGCCTCGTCCAGCACGGCCTCGCGGCAGGTGATGAAATAGGCGTAGCGCAGGCGCACTTCCGCGCCGGGCGAGAGACGGTGGAATTTCTTGGGCGGGTCCTGGCGGAAGTCGTCGCGCTCGATATACAGCTCGCGCGAGAAAGGCACCTTACGGCTGCCGTAGGAGGGGTCTTCCGGGTGGTAGGGCATTTCAAATTCCTCCACCTGCCCTTCCGGATAATTCTCAATGACCACCTTGACGGGGTCCAGCACGGCCATGACGCGCGGGGCGTACGCGTTGAGGTGCTCGCGGACGCAGAATTCCAGCATGGAATAATCCACAATGGAATCGGCGCGGGCCAGACCGATACGGGCACAGAACTCGCGCAGGGCGGCGGCCGGCACGCCCCGGCGGCGCAGGCCGCTGAGCGTGGGCATGCGCGGGTCGTCCCAGCCCCGGACGTGGCCCTCCTTGACCAGCTGGATCAGCTTGCGCTTGGAGAGCACGGTATAGGTCAGGTTCAGGCGGGCAAATTCGATCTGCTGCGGATGGTACACGCCCAGCGTGTCCAGCACCCAGTCGTACAGTTCGCGGTTGTTCACGAATTCAAGAGTGCAGAGCGAATGCGTGATGCCCTCCAGCGAGTCGGACAGGCAATGCGTAAAGTCGTACATGGGATAGATACACCAGGCATTGCCCGTGCGGTGATGCTCGGCGTGACGGATGCGGTAAAGCGTGGGATCGCGCATGACCAGGTTGGGCGAGGCCATGTCGATCTTAGCCCGCAGCACGCGCACGCCGTCCGGGAACTCCCCGGCGCGCATGCGGCGGAAGAGATCCAGATTTTCCTCCACGCTGCGGTTGCGGTACGGGCTTTCGCGGCCGGGCTCGGTGAGGGTGCCGCGATATTCGCGGATCTCGTCGGCGGAAAGGTCGTCCACATAGGCCTTGCCCATCCGGATCAGCTGCTCGGCGTAGGCGTAGAGCTGTTCAAAATAATTGGAAGCGTAAAATTCCCGGTCCTGCCAGTCGCCGCCCAGCCAGCGCACGTCCTCGCGGATGGACTCCACGTACTCGGTTTCTTCCTTGGTGGGATTGGTGTCGTCGAAACGCAGATTGCACAGGCCGCCGAATTCCCGCGCCACGCCGAAATTGAGGCAGATGGACTTGGCGTGCCCGAGATGCAGGTAGCCGTTGGGCTCCGGCGGAAAGCGCGTGTGGACCTGACCGCCGAAACGGCCGGAAGCGTTGTCCTCCTGAATACGGGCGCGGATGAAGTCCACGCCTGGCCTGGCCGGTTCAGGGGTCGTGGCGTCGCTGTTGATTTGCATCGAGTCGGGATTGCTGGTGGGGGCCATAGTGCGCTCCATGCGGAAGTGATAAACAGGAATTTAAAAAAATACGCCAAGCCGCCCTGCGGGTCAATGCGCGCCCGGCTTTCGGATGCGGCCAAGCGTGGTGCGGAGGGCGGGCGGCCCTTCCATACGGCAACAGACGACAAAACTCGCCGGACTCTTGACAGCAAATCCGGACTGGGCTAGCTTTCAAACCCACGGTTCGCCATTATGGCGTGACCTTGCGGAGAGGTGTCCGAGCCGGCCGAAGGAGCTCGCCTGCTAAGCGAGTATACGGGCTTAAACCTGTATCGAGGGTTCAAATCCCTCCCTCTCCGCCAGAATTTTTCCAATTCGTCGAAGAACGCCCGGAAATCATTACCAGAAAATGATTTCCGGGCGTTCTTTTGTTGGATACGTGATACTCGGACTAAGAAAAATCGCTTTAGAGGGTGCGCGTTAATGATGTAAAGCCCACGGACGTGCGGGCGCTGTTCCAGCAGCTTCAGGCTGAGGGCAAGCCCCCAGTATAAAATTGCCGAAAACACAGTACGCATTTTCAACTTATGCATTGCCATGGGCAAGTATGAAAAATCCTCCCATTCTATCCGAAAAGGGCTCTCCTTTAGCCGCCCGAACCCGAATTGGAAATCTGCGTCACTATGACCAGCCCGGATAAGGTCGGCAACCTCCTGCTGACTCTGGACAACACCATGACCGAGAAGCGCGGCCTTGAGGTATCCACAGCCCTAATGATCGCCCCATATGTCTTTCTACGCCCGGTTCTCTCACTTGAGCGAATCGAGATAGATTGGTAAGCGTAGGAATGGCGCATCCCCGGCTTCAAGATGAAGAGCAACAAGCCGTATACGGTGCCGCTGCCCGCAGGATGTCGAGCTCTTGGATAACTTACGCTGCTATACGGCGAAGGCCAGTATCTTTTTCCGTCCTATGGCAAGACCGGACACCTGACGATACTCCCTTGCTCAAAGAATTGGGCTTCCCGCATGACGTGATATATCTGCATTTGTCGCATACCTTGGAACGTGATGCAGCAAAGGCGGCTATGACAAGGCGCAGCTTTTACGGCAAAGAAAGGAGATGATGCAGAGGTACGCAGACTACCTCGACAGCTTATGCGAGGAAACCCGAATGTGCCCCGATGAGGCCAGTCATTGCCGAAACGTCCATTTTTCAAATCCCAGCCACAGCGGGGCACTTCCGGCAACATCAGGCCACGGAAATTGAGGGCCGGGCATGCAACATAGCGCACCTTCGGTAATACTTTGTTCCGACCCTTCGGGGTAAGAGCTTAGTCGCAGCCGGAGGCTGCTCAACGCTAAATGCGGTTACTTAGGCTTCATACTTGCAGTAATGAACCGAGGTAGATAGAATGAAAACCTGAACTCAGAAAGGACATTTCAATGCTGCGTGATAGCCAAGAACCGTTAACCGATAATAGTGACAGTATTTCAGCTAAAAGCGCGTATAGTCAGTATATGACACCTACACGTGTAGCTGAGTTCATGGCCAGCCTTTTTTCCAAGCTAACCCCAAGAAAAAATATTCGCTTTCTTGACGCAGGCGCGGGCAAGGGCGCTTTGACGAGCGCATTCTTGCGTTCCTACACACAAGCCCTCTTAACGATAAATAATCCTACTTTTGATCTTTTTGAGATTGACAATACACTTGCCAAAAAGCTTGAGTTAAATGTTAAAAATGTTGTTCCTGTTTTGAGTGATAATATACAAATTATCAATTCTGATTTTTTAGAATTAGCACCAAATTTAATAAATGAAGGTATCGGTCATTATTCTCATATCATGCTCAACCCTCCGTATAAAAAGTTGTATGGAGAATCTCGTTACACAAAAATATTACAATCTAATGAAATTAATGCAGCTAATTTGTATACAGCCTTTATGTCATTATCTATCAAGCTATTAGATAAAAAAGGGGAATTGGTTGCAATCATTCCAAGAAGTTTTTGTAATGGCTTTTATCATAAAAAATTTAGAGATTTTATTTTTGATAATTGTTCAATAGAACATATTCATTTGTTTAGATCAAGAACAAGAGTATTTAAACAAGATAAGGTACTACAAGAAAATATTATAGTTTTATTAAAAAAAGATTCAAAACAAAAAGAAGTAAATATTTCTATATCAACTGATGACCATTTCAAGGATTTTAGGCAGGAAAGCGTTCCTTTTTCCGAAGTGGTTCATCCTGATGACGTAAATAAATTCATAAGAATTCCTATAGCAAGTTCCACTACTGGGCGTTTAGCTGTGGGCCTCTCACTTGCGGATCTGGGGGTCGATGTGTCAACAGGGCCGATCGTAGACTTTCGGGCACTTGATTTTCTTAACCAGATGCCCGAGTCAGGCGATGTACCGTTAATTTATCCCGGACATTTAAATGGTACCACAGAATGGCCTAAAAGAGACTTTAGAAAACCAAATGCAATTCGTTTCTGCAAGAAAACAGAAAAGCTTCTTTTCCCTACCGGTTTTTATGTCGCTATCCGAAGAATGTCTTCAAAGGAAGAACAACGGAGAATCGTGGCCCACTTAATAGACCCTAAAAATTTCCCTGGATTCAAATATTTGGGATTTGAAAATCACCTCAATATTATTCATTCCAATAAAAATGGCCTCTCGGAGTCTCTAGCTTATGGGCTTGTTGGTTATTTGAACTCAAGCTATGTTAACTCGTTGTTCCACTGTTTTAACGGCCACACACAAGTCAATGCAACTGACTTGCGTTCTATAAAGTATCCCTCTCTTGATATTTTATCATACCTAGGCGACTGGATTAAAAATGAAAAGATCAAGTGCCAGACTAGAATAGACGAAAAAATACGATCTAACATTCCAATCCATGAATAAAACTCACTATAGAGGTTAATATGTACAGCAGAAGCCCCAGAACTCAAGATATCTCTTGGTTTCTAGACCTTTATCGCCAAGAAAAGATAGATCTAGACCCTCCTTACCAGAGGAAAAGTGTTTGGAGCGGTAGGGATAGAAGATTTTTCATTGATACTGTTCTAAGGAACTACCCTTCACCACCAATTTATCTATGTAAAAAAATTGATGATAAAGGCAATATTACCTATGACGTTGTCGACGGCAAGCAAAGGCTGGAAACAATATTTTTATTTTTTAACAATAAAATATCTGCTGGGCGTGATTTTGGCGATGATAGAGTTAATGGAAAACGTTGGAAGAAAATAAACGAGGAAAAGCAATATAGAGAAATATTTCTTAATTATGAAATTATAGTTGAGCATGTTACTATACCAGACAATGCATCAATTACAATTAATGAAGTTTTCGACAGACTAAATAGAAATTCTAGAAAGCTTACCGAACAAGAATTGAGACATGCAAAATATGATGGATGGTTCATTTCCTTTTGCGAGAAAATGGCGGATAACTCTTTTTGGGAGCAGGTAAAAATAGCAACAAAAGCACGAACGAAAAGGATGCGTGATGTACAGTTTATATCAGAACTGCTCATGGTTTCCATAGACCAAAAGATACATGGTTTTGACCAAGCATTGATTGATAAATTTTATTCAGCTTATGACATACCAGCTGAAGAAGGGGATGAAGACATCGCTTTTGATCCATATGCACTGGAAGATAAATTTCAATCTACTTTAAAAATTCTTGAAGAAATGGAACAGTTCAATGCATGTGTTTCGACCTTTGCCTCTGACCAAAAACATCTCTATACCTTATGGGCAGCTATATCTATCATTGAAAACATAAATGTGCAGCAGTCTTCTGAAGCATACTCAGTCTTCATGGCCCAAGTTGGAGATTTCATTGCTGCGCAATCTGAATATGAGGATAATGAAGAATATCTCTCGTCAGTAGATGTACCGAGCTATGTGAGAAAATACGCAGCGGGTTCTCAAGGGGCTAGCACAGATTTGCCTCAAAGGGAAAGCCGTCTTAGTGCTTTAACCGAAGCTCTGCAAAGTTAAATGAAGCCATGAAAATAGCATCTTGTATCAGAGAGATCTATAAAGAGCGCTTTGAGCTATACGGAATTTTAAAAAAATTAGTTGATGAAATTATTCGATCTCAAAAGAACGATCGTTGGCACTTTGAAAGCAGGCTAAAGGAAGAATTAAGCTATGCACTCAAGCTTGAAACTGGTCGCTATTCTTCCCCAGACATTGATGATTTTTATGCAGCTACAATTGTTGTCGAGGATTATTCTAAAATAGATCAAGCTCTTGATCTCGTAAATAATAATTTTGAAATTTTAATAAGGAGGCCGACGGATAATGTTTTTGGTAAACAGAAACCATGGGAGTTTCAATTCACTGATATACGTCTTGTTTGCCAATTAGGCGAAAAATGGAGCGATAAGGCTGGATTATGCAGCCTTAACTTTGAAATACAAATCAAAACCTTCTTGCAACACGCTTGGAGTATTGCGACCCATGATTTAGTTTACAAATCACACTCGCCAAACTGGGCGCTTGAACGAGTCGCATACCAACTGAAGTCAATGCTTGAGCATGCCGAATTAAGTATTTTAGAGGCTAAAGCACTAGGGGAATCAAAACTTCTTCAAAGAAATCACTTTGATTATCGTCATATTGAAGAGTGTATTTCAATATTCCATGAGTTTTGGGACGAAAAAGAACTTCCGCCTGATCTCAAAAGACTTGCAGAAAACACGTCACAGTTTTTAAAACTTTATGAATCTTCCGTTAGTGAGCTGCGCGCGGCTTTGGAGTCAAAGAAGGCTGAACTAGGTGGTAACTTGTATCTCAATATATCCCCCTTCAATACCATCATCGAAGCCCTCTATTCTAAGGACAGAGCTAAATTTATTTCCTGCTTGGATAAACTGGAATCCAAAAAACGTAGCTTAATAATTCCGAATGATGTTGGGCCTGCAGTTGATGACGAAATTTGTAAACGAAAATGTATTGTCATTGTTAAACGATAACTTTTGAGCTATTTTTTAATTTAATCGCAATTCACCTAGCAATTTCCGCTATTATTTCTTTAAATGAATACTCACGTGGTGAGAACATTTGATTTACACATAAATGTTTTAATTGAACGCATTCCACACAATCAGTTGGTTTAGAAACTTTACTTCTTGCTCTGTCAATACCCAGTGACGATTGCTTGAACCCTAAAAAGTCAGTTAGTTCGGTTTGCGTTCTGCATCCTGCTGCCTCGAAGATCCTAGCTGTAATGTTTCAATAGGTTGTTCACCCTCCCCCAAATCGGTAGAGCTGGAGTCACCAGACAACAGCAAACCGACCGAGGGAGAAGGTGAACAGCCATAAGAATGCCAAACTGACGGCCAGAGGTCGAGAAGAAATGATCCGGCGGATGGGCTCCGCCCCTGCCTCGATAGTGGCAGCGGGGTTTGGGGTAAGCCTGCGAACCGCCAGAAAATGGATGCGCCGTTACCGTCAGGGAGGTTCTGCGAACCTTGTTGATAGAAGTTCCCGGCCCAGGCGTTGCCGGAACAAGCTGACGGAATATGAACTTGGTTGTGTTCTGGCCCTGCGCAAAGAGCGCTTAACCGGCGACGCGATTGCCTTGCGGCTGGGTCTGGGGCGTAGCAGCGTGTTCCGGGCTCTGCGGAAACTCGGCTGCTCCCGTCTTTCTTCACTGGGAAAAAAGGAACCGGTTCACCGCTACCAGTGGGAGAAAGCGGGGCAAATGCTTCATCTGGACATAAAACGGCTTGGTAAAATTGACGGAATCGGACACAAAAAAGCGGGAACGCGGCAAGTCCGCCGCCGTCGGCCGGGTTGGGAATACTTGCATGTCTGCGTGGATGACGCTTCCAGGGCGGCATATACGGCGGTCTTGCCGGATGAAACAGCGGAATCGGCAGTGGAGTTTTTATGGTTTGCCGTTGCTTGGTACACTGAACACGGCATCAAAGTGGAGCGCGTCCTGACGGATAACGGCTCTTGTTATATGCCATGGAAATTTCGGAAAGCTTGCCGCGAGTTGGGCATCAAGCATAAGCGCACACGGCCTTATCATCCTTAAATCAATGGTAAGGCGAAACGCTTCACCAGAACTGCCTTAAAAGAGTGGGCATACGCAAGAACATATACCCACTCGTGGAAGCGAACAGCGTATCTGCCGATCTGGACACAATGTTACAATTTCCTGCATCCTCATACGGCTCTTGGCAGAAAACCTCCAGCCTCAAAACTTTCTGGAGGGTGAACAACGTGTTGACACTCTACAGCTAGGCTCAGCCCTCGCCCTCGTTATAGATCAGGTGCCGAGTATGAACAGCGGATGAATAAAAGACCTCCAGCCAAATTCGGCGCGGCCTGGCTGCTGCGGAAAATGCCGCTTTTCCTCTTCATGTGATGCGGACAAATGCTCTCGCATCCGTCCAGGCATTCCGCAGCATTTTCAATGCCGAAACGCTCTACGGCTGATCCTTCCCGCACACATCCACAATGGCCCGCGCGTCCATGTCCGGCGTGAGCGGCAGCAGCGCCAGCCGCCGGAAGTCCTCGGGCCGGTCCAGGTCCAGCTTGAGGTCCGGACGGCAGAGCCAGGGCTCTTCCGGGTCAAAGGTGGCAATGCGGAAATCGGCGGGGTTATCCCAGATGTAATTCAGGCAGTGTTCGCGTTGCGAGGCCTGCCTGGCCCTGGCGTCCAGGCCGTCCAGCAGGTCGCGGGACAGGATTTCGGCCCCCAGGCCGTCGGGCCAGCGGTTGTTGCGCGGGATATGATTGTAGGCGTAATCGCAGCCCGTTGCTTCATAAAAATTCACCAGCCGGTCCACGGCCTCGCCCCAGATCAGGGGATTGTCCGCGCAGACGCGCACCACCAGCTCCGCCTCCGCCTGCCGGGCCGCCAGACAGAAACGGGCCAGCACGTCCTCCTCCGGCCCGGCCATGCAGGGCACGCCCCGGCGGCGCAAATGCTCCAGAAGCGCCTGATCCAGCGCCGTGTCCGGCACGGCCACCATGACCTGATCCAGACGGCGGGATTGCGCCAGGCGACGCGTCACCCAGTCGATGACCGGCAGATCGCGCAGACAGAGCAGGGATTTCAGGGGCAAGCGGCTGGAACCCAGCCGGGCCTGAACAACAGCCACAACCTTGCGGCGGCGGACATTGTGGGACATAGGATTTTCCTTCTACCTCGCGGCGGACTCAGGGCCGTTCCAGATCCAGAAGCACCGTGACGTAAAACCAGGGGATCAGCAGCCACTCGTCGCGTTGATAATATTCGGTGTCGCCGCTGCCCATGCGGACACGGTAGACGGAAAGCAGGCCGCCGTCCGCCTCGGCCCGTGCGGCGGACAAACCCGGTTGGCGGAAGCTGAAGCTCCCCTGCCCGAATTTTCGCATTTCCCAGCGGCAACAGACAAAAACCAGCGGGGCCATACCGCTTTCGCGCCGCAGCACGTCCTCCGCCAAGGCCGCATCCGCGCCGCGTACCCGATAGCGGGCCGCCAGCACGGAAATCTGCGCGTCGCGGCCCCGCTCACAACCCAGAAATTCCAGAACATCCGGCTTCTTCCCGGCCATGGCCAGAAAATCGCCACAGGCCAGACCCGGCGGCAGCGGCAACCCCGCAACCTCCCCGGCGCGCGCCGTCCACGCGCAGGCCAGCGGGGCGCAGAGCAAAAAAACAAAACAGACCGCGACGCGCTGACTGATGCGCCGCATTCCCGCCGGGGCGCTCATGCCCCGTCCTTGTCAAGCAGGCCCAGCATCAAGCCAACCACCCGCGCCTTGTTGGCCGTGAAGTCCAGCCGATTCTGGCGCTCCCAGAAGCGCGCCCGCCGGGTCTGCTTGAGCATGGCCAGAAAGACGTTGCGGATTTTCACGTCGTCCACGCGGTCCATGAGGCCCATAAAGGCAAAGCCGTTGCGCGGCCGGGCAAAGGTGTGCCGGGCCTCGCGTTCGTGGTGGGCCAGCACCATGCCGGGCACGCGCATGTGCGCCAGTTCGTAGACCGTGCGTCCGGCCGAGCAGACGGCCAGATCCGCGCCTTCCATCATACGGCTCATGACGTTGGTGGCCCAGGTGAAGCTCACCAGAGGATTTTCCAGCGCGCGCAGGTGGGCCTCCATGGCCTCCTTGTGGGCGTATCCCGGCCCGGCCACCAGGCGGATGGCGATGCCGTAGGCCCGGCAGATGGGCTCGATGATGTCCAGCACCCGGCGCGAGCAGTCCCGCTGATCCGTGCCGCCAAAGGTGATCAGCACGGTGCGCGTCTCGGGCCGCAGGGGATTGCGCGCCGCGCCCACGAACTCGTCGCGCAGGCAGAAATAGTCCGGCCCGCAGCGCAGACGTTCCGTGCTCTGGCCGCTCTCGTACAGGGCGTTGACCACCAGTTGGGCCAGTTCCGCGCCCGGCCCCTCGTCCTCGAAGTTGACGCAGCGCGCGCCGCCCGCGCGCAGACGCTCCATATAGGCCGTGCCGGTATTCAGAAAATCGTTGACCACCAGATCGGGCCGCAGGCCCAGCACCGTGTCGACCAGATCCTCGTTGCCCTGGCGCACGATGCGGTACTCCTTGCGGGCGATGCTTTCCACGGCCAGTTCGCTTTCGCGGGTACAGACAAAGGTGATCTTGTGGCTGGTGATCTCGTGGGCCAGCATGAGCGCGCGGAAGACGTGCCCCATGCCGATGGCCGGGTACCCGGCCACCACAAAGACCACATGCCGCCGCAGCAGCAGGCGCTCGCAGATCCACCAGTCCTGATAGGACTGGATCTCAATAGCCCGCTCGTTGAGAAAATAAGGGATGACCTTGCCCGGATGCCGGACCGGAGGATGGCCCGCCGACAGGGCCGGAGCCGGGGTCGCGTCCGCTCCCGCGCTCTCCCGCAGCAGAGCCAGACGCAGGATGATCAGGGCCCGGCTTTCCACCAGAAACTGTTCCTCACCGCCGTCCGTGCCCGCGGTGCTGTCCAGCAGGCTTTCCAGACTGTCGCCGCGCACGTTCCAGATGCGCTGGCGCACGCTCTTCACCGTGACCAGACTGTCGGCCCCGGCCTCCAGGTATTTTTTCCAGGCGTCCTCCACGTCCACCCAGGTCAGCAGCGGGCAGGAGGCGCGCAGGATGACGCAATGCTCGTAGCGCCGGGCCAGCTCGCCCAGCAGGTCGCGCATCTCGGCCACAATGTCCAGACTGGTGAAGCGCAGGTCCTTGTTCCAGTGAAAGCCCACGCCCGCCCGCTCGCAGATCAGCGAGATTTCCTGGCTGTCCGTAAGTGCTACGATGTCCTCGCCCGGCGCCACGGCGCGCGCCGTGTGGATGGCCCGCTCCATGAGCGTGACCCCGGCCAGCTTTTTGACCAGCTGGTCGGGGATGACCGCGTTCTTCTTGACGGCCGGGATGACGATGCAGCGTTCTTTCACCGCCGCCCTACCCCCGGCGCAAGGCAGTCAGGACGTCGCGCGTGGCCGCCAGCATGTAGTTGAAATCCTCCTCGCTCAGCCAGTGCTGGAAGGGGAAGGATATCATGCTGTCGAAAAAGGCGTCCGCATTGGGGCAGTCCGCCGAGCCGTAGCCCAAACGCCGGTAATAGTCGTAGCGGTCCAGCGGAATGTACTGCACCACGCATTTGACGCCTTTTTCTTGGGACATGGCGCGCATGAAGCGGTCGCGCATCTCCGGCCCGGCGGTCATGCGCGCGGCCAGCAGATGATAATTGTGGCGGCGGTTGTCTACGCGGTGGAATTCCAGTTCCGGAAAGTCGGCCAGGGCGTCCATAAAGCGCAGGGCCCGCGCGCGCTTTTCGTCGTTGATCCGGTCGATGCGGTCCAGCAGCTTCGCGCCGAGCGCACATTCCACCTCGCCCAGGCAGTAGTTGTTGGGCATGAGCATGTCGCCGTCCAGCATGGGCACGTCCACGTTGCCCATGGCCGGTTTCCAGTAGTCCGGGCGCTCGAAGTCATAGGTGCAGTGCCCGTTGTGGCGCAGGGCGGGCACCACGGCGGCCAGGGCCGGGTCGCGCACGTAGAGCATGCCGCCCTCGCCCAGAGTGGTCAGATTCTTGTGCGAGTGGAAGGAAAACACGGCCATGTCCCCGAAGCTGCCCGCCTTTTTGCCGTCCACCTCCGCGCCGATGGCCTGGGCCGCGTCCTCAATGAGAATCAGGCCGCGCTCCTTGCAGAGGGCCGCGATGGCGGGCATGTCCGCCACATAGCCGTAAAGGTGGACCACCACCACGGCTTTGGTGCTGGGCGTCAGGACTTTTTCAATGCTTGCGGCGGTGACCACGCGGGTGAGCGGGTCCACGTCGGCCCAGACCAGACGCGCGCCCTTTTTTTGATAGGGGTAGGCCGAAGCCGTAAAGGTATGCGAGGGAATGACCAGCTCGTCGCCGGGCTTGAAGCGGCAGAGCTGGGCCGACATTTCCAGGGCCGCGCAACCGTTCATGGTGGTGAAGCAGCTGCCCTCGGCCACGCCCTGGTAGCGTGCGAACTTGCTTTCAAACTCGCGCATGTAACGGCCCTGGGTCAGGGGATCGGCGTTGCGCATGGCCTCCACGACCACGGCGATTTCTTCTTCCGTATAGCGGATGGCGCGTCCGCTGAAATTGACCTTGATGTCCATATGTGAATCCTCCCGGATAATGACGGGGATGAAGAAGCGGTCCACCTGTTTCACGGCGGAACCGGCCCGGCGAAACTTGCCCGCTTTACGCTGTTTTTTCCGCCATGCGCTTCAGCGCGGCCGCAAAGACATGCGGGTGAAAATCGTAATACGTGTAATAGCCGGCGGCCGCATCTTCAATACTCACCCGTTTTCCTCCCACACGGAACCATTCCCGTCCGGGAAAAACGAACAGGTCGTGGTAGCGGGTGATGATGGGCCAGCTGTTGAAACCGAAACTCCACGGGCCATTGCGGATTTCCCGCATGGCCGCCTCCCGCGTGATCGTCAGCCCCAGAACGCGCAACATCCCGGCGAACAGGCTGGCCAGCATTCTCTCGCCGGGGTGATTCCAGGTGTAAAACAGCGCTTCGCGCGCGTATTCCCGGCGCGCCATATCCAGCGTGCCCAAAGCCACGTCCTGTTCCCGCCGGGCGTACTTCTCCCAGGTGCGCTCCAGGGCTCGGCGCACCGCCGGAGCCCTGAACAGTACATGATTGACGTAGACCTCGGTCACCTCTTCCAAGGGCAGACCGGCGGCGCGGCACTGCACGATGACGCGGCTGTGCCATTCCAGCGGCGGAGGGAAACGCTCTTCAGCGCCTCCGCCGGGCACGTTCAGCACGTCGGGGAAATAGGCCTCGAAGTTGGGCGCGGAGAAGGTTACCAGCCGCCCTCCCAGCAGGGGCCTCAGGCTTGCGGTATTGCAAGCGCCGTAGCTGAACAGAGGCTGGCTGAACACCAGATCGCAACGCGCCGCCCGCGCGGCCAGAGCGTCGGTTTCCGCCCCGACCTGCACCCGCTGGATTACAGGGACCGGGAGGACATTCCATTTCCCGCGCAACGGGGTATACCCGGCCAGCAGCCCGGCCAGACGTTCCGCGACGCAATTGCCCAGCACCATCAGCATGCGCACGCCGTCACTCCCGCGCCATGGCCGGGCGTGCCCGCCGGAGCCAAATACCTACATCCGCTTGAAACGCTCAATCACGTTTTCTTTGGTGAGAATTTTCTTGAAGTCCGGGCCCAGACGGTTGGTCAGGGGTTTTTCATGCACGATGCTGGCTTCGTACAGGGCCGTGTACTGCGCGTCGGTCAGGCCCCGACAGATGCCCTTGGGCAGGTCGATGCCCTGACGTTCGATCATGGTCATAAAATCCCGGTATTCCGTGGGGTAGATGTCTTCCTGCACGGACAGGGCGTAGCAGTTGGCCAGGCCGTGGTGCATGTGCAGCACCATGCTCAGGCCCGCCGAAATGGGATGCACCACGCCCACGAAACCGGCGGCCATGCCGCCCAGGAAGGAGGCGATCATCAGCAGTTCGCGGTTTTCGTCGCTCATCATGTCGTCGGAAAGAAAGACCCGCTTGCAGATGTCGATGGCCTTTTCCGCCAGGGAATCCACCACCACGTTGCGGTAGGAACCGGAAAGGCTTTCAAAACAGTGCATGTAGGTGTCGATGCCCGTATAAAAATACTGGTTGCGCGGCACGCCGGCGGTCAGGTCCGGGTCCAGAAGCACCTGATCGAACATGGTGTAGTCGCTGTTCATGCCCAGTTTGAGGTTCTTGGCCTCATTGCAGATGATGCCGGTGCGCGAGGTTTCCGAGCCCGTGCCGGACAGGGTGGGCACGGCGATTTTGTAGGGCGCGGGATGCCTGACCAGCTCCCAGCCCTGATAATCCTCGGCCTTGCCGGGATTGGTCAGCAGATTGCCCACGCATTTGCAGGTGTCCAGCGTGGAACCGCCGCCAAAGGCCAGCAGGGCGCAGGGCGTCTTGCCGTCCAGAAATTCCCTGACCCGGGCGGTGTAGCCGTCCACGCTGTCCGTGGTGGGTTCTTCCGTGGTGTCCACGTAAACCACCATGTCCCAGTGCTCCACGGGCAGGCGCTCCGCCAGATTTTTGCCTTCAAAGTAATGATCCAAAAAGAACACCGCCGGTCCGTCCTGCGCCTCGCGGCGGGTGGTCAGCAGATCGCCCAACTGGGACAGCGCGCCCTTGCCTATCATATAATAACCGACATTTTTCGCGTTGCGATACATGGATATCCTCACAGTATGGAGATGATTCCGGGGCCATACGCCAAGCCGCCCGTTCTGGCAAGAGGGGTCGGAAAGCAGGGCCGCGCGGGCGATTCAGTCCCGCGCTTGTTCCGCCGCCAGGGGATCAGGGCCGAAACGGTTGGGGCCCGCCGTGCCCGGCATGGACAGAATGGCCAGATAGCAGATGCACATGGACAGGGAAAGCAGAGCCGACGCCGGACCGGCCTCGCCGCCGGGCGCGCCCCGCCCCAACAGCCAGAGCAGCAGGCTGACGATGGGGATCAGCAGCCACCAGCCCGCCAGGTTGCGGTCGTGCAGGCGGCGCACCGTAACCCCGAGATTGGGCAACAGCAGGGCCAGGGAAATCACAAAATTCAGGCCCATGGCGGTTCCGCGCGGCAACGGCGAGAGCAGAAGATTGGCCCCGAGATTGATCAGGCCGATGCAGAGCGAGAACCACCAGAATTCCGAACGCGAGGCCCGGCCCCGGAAACAACAGTATTTATCCTTCAGACAGACGCGGACGGCCTCCACAAAGGTCATACGTTCTCCTTGTGTTCCACGTTGGGCAGGCCTGCGCCGGGTGCGGCCTGGGGATGTCCCGCCCGCGCCGCCAGGGGATCAGGGCCGAAGCGGTTGGGACCGGGCGTGCCGCGCAGAATCAGCATCGCGAGAAACCAGATGCCCACGGCCGTCGCCAGAACAGCCAAGGCAATGAGCGTGCCCTCGCCTCCGGGCAGATCGCCCCCCAGCGCGGCGTACAGACCCAGAACCGCCGGGGGGAGCGACGCCGCCACGGGCGCCAATTGCCACCAGCCCGACAGGTTGCGGTCATGCAGGCGGCGCGCGGCAAGCCCGATATTGGGCAAAAGAAAGGCCAGTGAGATCAGGGCGCTGACGCCGTCGGCCGCGCCTGGAGAAAGAAACGTGGCCACAACGTTTACAGCGACGTTGACCAGAAGCATGAACAGCGCGAACCACCAGAATTCCGAGCGCGGAGCGCGGCCCCGGAAACAGCAGTATTTATCCTTCAGACAGACGCAGACGGCCTCCACAAAGGTCATGCTTCCCCCTTTTCCCGCTTTTTGGGCGGCAGGCCGCGAAGCCTCAGGCCGTGCGGCCGCGCCAGGATTGCACGGTGTTTTTGAGCAGCATGGCGATGGTCATGGGCCCCACCCCGCCGGGCACCGGCGTAATGGCGCGGGCTTTGGCGCTCACGCCCGCGAAGTCCGCGTCGCCGCAAAGGCCTTCGGGCGTGCGGTTGATGCCCACATCAATGACCACCGCGTCCTCGCGCACCATGTCGGCGGTGACGAAGCGGGGACGGCCCATGGCCAGAAAAAGGAAATCCGCGTTGCGGCATTCCGCCGCCAGATCGGGGGTGCGCGAATGGCAGACCGTCACTGTGGCGTTGGCGTAGTCGCCGGGCCGGGCCAGCAGCATGGCCAAGGGCTTGCCCACGATGTCGGAGCGGCCCACCACCACGGCCTTTTTGCCCGCGGGCGAGAGGTCATAGCGCCGCAGAAGCTCCATGACCCCGGCGGGGGTGCAGGAAACGAAACCCGGCAGGCCCAGGGACAGCCGCCCTACGTTTTCGGGGTGGAAGCCGTCCACATCCTTGGCCGGATCAATGGCCAGCAGGCAGGCCTGGGCGTCCAGACCGTCCGGCAGGGGCAGTTGCAGCAGAATGCCGTCCACGTCCGGCCGGACGTTGCATTCATGGATCAGGGCCAGCAACTCGCGCTGGCCGGTGGTTGCGGGCAGGTGGTAGGGAAAGGAAATGATGCCCGCCTCGGCGCAGGCCCGTTCCTTGTTGCGCACGTAAACTTCCGACGCCGGGTCCGCGCCCACCAGAATCACCGCCAGACCGGGCGCGCGGCGGCCCTTGCCGCAGGCGGCGCTGATTTCTTCCCTGAGTTCCTCGCGGATGGCGCGAGCGGTTTCCTTGCCGTCAATCAAAATCATGCTTTTCTCCGGCCTTGGGGTTCAAAACTGATCAGAAAAATTCATTATACGTCATCCGCGCGTTGCGCTCAAGCGCCGTCGCGCGGGAGCGGGCTGCCCCGGAAAATCAGCGAATCCACGCAGGCTGCCTCCGGCTATGGCTGCGGCATGTATGCCGCTTCCTCTCCTGGCGTTGCCAGAGGGTCAGGCCCATAGCGGTTGGGGCCGGGCGTCCCTTTGCGGAGCGTCACATAGAGCATTAGCAGACTGGCCAGAACTTCCGGCAGATACAGCGTGCAGAATTGCAACGGCCTATACATCGCCAGCACCATGACCTGGGGCAAGTCCTCGCCTCCCAGTACGGCGCGGATGAGGTCGACGGGCAAATCCATGAGCAGGCCCAGCGCGATGGCCAGCGGATACGGCAGCGCACAGGCGGCCAGCAGCCACCAGCCGCGCAGATTGCAGTCATGCAGACGGCGTACGGAAACGGCGAGCAAGGACGGCACAAAGGCCAGAACCGCCAGTCCCCCAAGGCCGATCCCCAGCCAGATCAATGCGGGAACCAGCGCCCCCAGCGGAAGGATGACGCCAAAGGCGACGCAGGCAACCAGTAAATAACAAAACACGCAGCACCAGTATTCCGCGCGCGAGGCCCGTCCTCTGTACTTCCAAATATTGTGCAGGCAGGTGTTAACGGCAGTGCGGAGGCGCATCTTCCCCTTCCCCGAAAAGTAAAACGGCCCGCGCCGATCAAAAGCGCGGGCCGTTTATGGCGGTTTAGTCCTCGCTGTCGCCCAGCGCGTAATACTCGGCCAGCATGGGGCCGAAGAACTCGGCCTCGTCGCCCAGTTCCTCCTCAATGCGCAGCAACTGGTTGTACTTGGCCGTGCGCTCGGAACGGCAGAGCGAGCCGGTCTTGATCTGCCCGGCGTTGACGCCCACGGCCAGATCCGCGATGAAGCTGTCCTCGGTTTCGCCGGAACGGTGCGAGATCACGGTGGTGTAGGCCGCTTCCTTGGCCATCTCGATGGTGTCCAGGGTTTCGGTCACCGTACCGATCTGGTTCAGCTTGATCAGAATGGAGTTGCCCACGCCCTCGGCAATGCCTTCGGCCAGGATGGCGGGATTGGTCACAAAGACGTCGTCGCCCACCAACTGCACGCTTTCGCCCAGAGTGGCGGTGAGCATGCCCCAGCCGTCCCAGTCGCCTTCGGCCATGCCGTCCTCGATGGAGATCAGCGGATATTTGCGGGTGAATTCCGCCAGCCATTCGCTCATTTCGGCGTTGGTGAAGGTTTTGCCTTCGCCCTTGAGCACGTATTTGCCGTCCTGGTAGAATTCCGAGGAGGCCGCGTCAATGGCCAGAGCCACTTCGCCGCCGGGATTGTAGCCGGCCTCCTCAATGGCCTTGATGATGTAGGCGAAAGCCTCGTCGTGATTTTTGAGGTTGGGGGCGAAGCCGCCCTCGTCGCCCACGCTGGTCACATGCCCGTCGGCCTTCAGAATGGCCTGGAGGGTGTGGAAGATCTCCGCGCCCATGCGCAGGGAATCGCGGAACGTCATGGCCCCGATGGGCATGATCATGAATTCCTGAATGTCCAGATTGTTGGGCGCGTGCGCGCCGCCGTTGATGATGTTCATCATGGGCGCGGGCAGCACCTTGGCGTTGATGCCGCCGAGATATTTGTAGAGCGGCAGACCCAGGAAAGAGGACGCGGCCCGCGCGCAGGCCATGGACACGCCCAGCATGGCGTTGGCGCCCAGACGGGACTTGTTGTCCGTGCCGTCCAGGTCGATGAGGCTGTTATCGATCTGCACCTGACGCAGGACGTCCAGACCCAGAAGCGCGTCGGCAATCTCGCCGTTGACGTGCTCCACGGCTTTGGTCACGCCTTTGCCGCCGTAGCGTTTTTTATCGCCGTCGCGCATTTCCAGAGCCTCGCGGCTGCCGGTGGACGCGCCGGACGGCACGGCCGCGCGGGCGCTGATGCCCGACTCCAGGGTCACTTCCACTTCCACGGTGGGATTGCCGCGCGAATCCAGAATTTCACGGCCGAAAACAGAGGCAATGCTGCTCATATCAGCTCCTTTGCTTACCCTCAGGGGTGTATGTTCATGTCAAACCGGACGCGCGCGGGAAACGCGCGGCGGCCTCAGAGATTGTCCCGCTCCTCATAATACAGACGCCGCAGGCCCTCCAGCAGCAGCGCGGGCAGAACCTGGTCAAAGACCGGGCTCACCCTGGCGATGGAGGCGGCGAAGCCGCCCGTGGCCAAAACCTTGGCCGGACCGGGCATCTGCCTCTTGAGCCGCTGGCTCAGGCCTTCCACCATACAGACAAAACCGAATACCAGACCGTGCTGGATGCTGGTGGTGGTGTCCCTCCCCGGCGCGGGCTCCTGCGCGCGGATGTCCAGATTGACTCTGGGCAGTTTGGCTGCCTCGCGCGACAGCGCGGCCAGGGCCGTGGCCGGTCCGGGAAAAATCAGGCCGCCCAGATAGGCCTGGCCGCTCACACAGTCGAAAGTCACGGCGGTCCCGAAATCCACCACCAGCAGGGAGGCCGCGTCCGGACAGAGGCGGCGGGCGGCGAAGGCCCCCACCAGACGGTCGGCGCCCACTTCGGATGGCCGTTCATAACGGTTTTCCAGCGGGATGGGCAGATCGTCGGGCGCGCAGTGCAGGGGGCGGTCCAGATAACGGGCCACAGCCTCGCGCAGCAGCGGGTCAAAACCCGGCACCACCGAGGATGCCACGCAGGCCTTGAGGTCCGCCGCTTCCGTGCCGGCGTGCCGCAACAGGGAAAGCAGGGTGAGGCCCAGACTGTCCGGGGTATGTCCGACATTGGCCGGCAGGGTGTAGGAGGTCAGCACGCGCCGCTCGTTGGCCAGCCCTACCTTGATGGATGTATTGCCTATATCGAAGAGCAGAAGTTCCGGCTGCATGGGCACCCCCGCGTCGGCGTGAAAAACCGGAGTTTAGAGGAGGAAGTATGCCGGATTCATGCGGCGGAGGCAAGTCCGGGGCCTCCCACTTGCGGAGCGGCCCCGGAACGGCGTATAAAAAGCGGCCCCGGAGAACACGCCATGGATGAAACGCTCTTTTTTCTGCATCTGCCACGCACGGCCGGCACCACGCTGAACGCCATTCTGCACGACAACTTTCCGCCCGAAGCCGTCCTGAGCGTCTACACCAGGGAGGATTACCAGCGCTGCCGCATGCTGGACGCGGCGGAACTGGAGCATATCCGGCTCATCGAAGGCCATTTGCAGCCTGAAAGTTTCGAGCCGCCCAGCCTTTACGGCCGCCCCCTGCGCATGTTCACCCTGCTGCGCGAGCCCCTGGACCGCCTTGTCTCGGAATACGTCTTTCAGAAGTCCTGGCCTGAAAACCATCTATACGCCTATCTCAATGAAAACGGCATCAGCTTCCGGGAGTATCTTACCAGCGACGTCCCCCTGCTGAAATTCCGGGGAAAAAACTTCGTCAGCCACTGTCTGGCGGGCGTGTTCGCGCAGGACAGGGACATGGGCGAAGTCCTGGCCCTGGCCAAAAAACATCTGGAGGAGTGTTTCTGCGTTGTGGGCATCCAGGAGCGCTTCGACGAAAGCCTTCTGCTGCTGGCCGGAGAAATCGGCCTGCAAAAGCTCTGCTATGAACGCCGGAACATGCTGCGGCCGGGAGCCACGTCCGGCGTCAGCGCCGAAGACCGCGCCCTGGCCGCGAGCCTGAACAGCGCGGACCTGGAACTCTACGCTTTCGCGCGCGGCCTGTTCGAGCGGCGCGTGGAGGCGGCGGGTCCGGCCTTCGCGGCCCGGCTGCGTGAATTCCGCTTTTTGAACGAGAAATATCAGAAAATCTGCGCCGCCCTAGACGACAGGCTGGCGGGCGAAGCCGCCGCGGGACCCATTCTCAAGCCCAAAGCCTGAGCCGGGCCTGCGGCGGGCTCAGCGCCGCCGCGCGATGAGCCGGTTCCCGCTCTCCCAGAGCACGTCTCCGTACGGCTCCACCAGCGGTCTGTCCTGCGGGCGGCAGCTCAACAACCAGGGCGCGCCCGAAGCCAGCCAGGCGTCAATATACCCAGTGGGCCCATGACCCATCAGAGCATTGTAATGCAGCCAGTCGCGGGACCCCTGGACATCCTTGTTGTAGAAAAAGACATAGCCGTCCTTGAAGGCATGCGCCACAGGGCGCAAAGCCAGATAGCGCGCGGCCATGGCGTCGGCGTCGCTGCTGCTGAACACCGCTTCGCCGGGCGGCACGAGCCGGGCCAGAGCGTTCAGGGCCTCGCGACGGGCCACGGCGGCGCGCAGGGCGTCCTCCGCTTCATCCCGCAGCGGCAGGGGCAGGCCGGTCAGGCGCGACAGCGCGTACTGCGCGGCCATGTGCTGGCGGTCATGGCTCAGCAGCAGCACCGCCAAGACAGCGCCGCCAATCAGCGCCACGCGCCCGGCACGCGGCAGGCCGGGCCAGAAACAGTCCAGCGCGGCCACGATCATCAGCCAGGAAAGCGGCACCAGAAAACGCAGGCCGCGCACAAGCTCGTGCCCCAGGGGCAGGCGTCCGATCTCCGGCGCAAAGCGCGATTCAGCCCAGGAAAAGAGCACGACCAGAGCAAGCGCCAACAAAAAGGCGGGATACATGGCGGCCAGACGTCGCGCCCGGTCGCCGCCGCGCCGCCGCACGATCAGCCAGCCCGCAAGGCCGCCGCAGAGCAACGGCAGCATCGGATTGGAATAGCTGACCAACTGGAGCAGTCGTTCACCCAGACGGCCGTAGTCCGTTTGCCAGCGCAGGCTGAACAACTCCTGAAAAACGGCCATATCCGCCGCGCTGAAAGCATGGGCCTGGGTCAGAGAGGGCCAGAGAAAAGCCAGCACCGGCATGAAATAGGCTGCCAGGCACAAGGCGCAATTGCCCAGGTGCGCATACAGGCGTTGCCCTTGAGGGCGATGCAGGGCAAAAGCCAGAAAGAACATGGCCCCTGTGTTCAGGGCGCTGATGCCGTGCACCCACATGCACAGGCCCGCGGCCAGCATGGCCAACGGCCTCAGGGACGGGCGCTCCCACGCGGCCAGGGCCGCCAGCAGCAGAAAGGGCCAGAGCGCGGCGAAAAAGACGCGCGGCACCGGATCCGATTGCGCGACGCCCCAGAAGGTGCCCCAGCCCACCCAGACGGTGACGCCCATCAGCAGCGTCAGCAGAGCGGACAGGGCCGGGCTGCCGAACAACCGGCGGCCCACGAGATACCAGCCCGCGTAAAAAACAAAAATAGCCAGGGCTCCGGCCCGGAACAGGCCCCGCACATAATCGTCGCCCGGAGTCAGCAGGCGCCCTGCGAAGCGTTCCAGATTCCAGATGCTGTTGGCCGGCGTGACTTCACGCAACACGGGATCGGCGGCGAACAATTCCGGATGGGCCGCCCCGGCCATGCCCTGGGCATAGGTGGCAAGATCGCTGTCCAGATGGGCGCCTCCGGCGGAAATGGTCAGCACGCCCTGCAGGGCGGCCCAGGCATACAAGGCCGCCAGGATCAGGCACAACGCATCCCAGAGCCAACGGCGGCGCGCCGGACCGGATTGCGCGGACGCGGAGGCAAACGCGTGGGGCATAGAACAGCACCGGAATTTGAGGTGGAAGGATAATTTTTAATGTTATTGCAGCGTAGCGCAAAAGTAAAGACAAGCGCCACGAGGCGGCAGGGCGCGCATGAATTCCCCGCCCCGCGCGGGAGTCTCAGAAATCCGCCTCGTCGCCCTTCGGCATCTTGCCGCCCCTGAGCCAGAAGAGCGCGAAACAGAAGCCGGACACGGC
Source organism: Desulfovibrio porci (assembly GCF_009696265.1). Taxonomy (NCBI): domain Bacteria; kingdom Pseudomonadati; phylum Thermodesulfobacteriota; class Desulfovibrionia; order Desulfovibrionales; family Desulfovibrionaceae; genus Desulfovibrio; species Desulfovibrio porci. Next base: position 11,411 of record NZ_VUMH01000007.1, on the reverse strand, counting down.
CAGCCCCGTCCAGAGCGAAACCGTCATGGACCAGCGGAAGGGGAATTTGTCAAAATAAAAGAGATACGTGCCGCAAACGGCGGTCATGAACAACGCGGGCGCGGTGGCCACCCAGTGCAGGCGTTTGCGCCGCCGCAGCCAGACCGCCGCGGCCCAGAGGGCCACGCAGGCCAGCGTCTGATTCGTCCAGCCGAAAGCCATCCAGATGGCCGTGAAGTCGCCCGCCGCGAAATAGATGCCCAGCAGAAACAGAGGCACGGCCAGCAGGATGCGCCGTCCCAGCGAACCCTGTCCGCAACGCAGCACGTCGGCCAGGATCAGCCGCCCGGTGCGGAAGGCCGTATCGCCGGTGGAAATGGGCAGGATGACCACGCCCAGAAACACCAGGGTGCCGCCCACAAGCCCTCCCAGCAGGCCTTCGGAAGCCTTGGAAACCACCACGGCCGGGGCTCCAGCCGCCAGCAGGGCCGCCGGGTCGCCGCCGTAGAAGGAAAGGCCGATGGTCACCCAGATCAGCCCCAGCACGCCCTCGGCGATCATCACGCCGTAAAACATGAGCCGGGCCTGCCCTTCCGAGCGCATGCAGCGGGCCATCATGGGCGACTGGGTGGCGTGGAAGCCCGAAATGGCTCCACAGGCAATGGTCACGAAAAGCAGCGGCCAGAGGGGCGCGCCCTTGGGATGCATATTGGTGAAGAAGTCGGCCGGGCGCAGATGGGGCAGAATGCTGTAGCCGGGGTTGACCAGCAGGGCCGCCAGCAGGCTGAAGGCCATGAACAGCAGCAGGATGGCGAAAAAGGGATAAACCCTGCCGATGATCTTGTCGATGGGCAGGATGGTGGCGATGAAATAGTAGATGAAAATCAGGATGGAAAAGAACAGGGCCAGCACCTTGCCCGCGGACGCCGTGCCGTCCGGTCCCGCGCAGACAGCTGCCAGCGGACAGGTTTTGAGCCAGTCCAGCAGGGCCGCGCCGCCCTCCCAGGAATGCAGCAGTTCGCCGGTCTTGAAAGCCAGCAGCCCGGCCGGGCCGTTGACGAAAACCGCGCCCACCAGAATCATGAACCAGATGGTGAAGACCAGCATGAACCAGCGCGCGTACTTGCCCAGATTGCGCCCGATGACCTCCGGGTAGGAGGCCGCGCCGTAGCGCAGGCTCATGGCCCCGGTGAGAAAGTCATGCACCGCGCCCGCGAAAATGCTGCCGAACACCACCCAGAGCAAAGCCGCCGGGCCGTAGACCGCGCCGAGGATGGGCCCGAACACTGGTCCCAGGCCCGCGATATTCAGCAACTGGATGAAAAATATCTTGTAGGCGGGCAAGGCCACGCAATCCACGCCGTCGGCCCTGCTCTGCACCGGGGTCGGCCGCGCGCGGTCGATGCCGAAGACCTTTTCCACAAACACGCCGTACACGGCGTAACCCAGCACCAGCAGGCCCAGCGCCGCAAGAAAGCAGACCATCCCCATCCCGGCAGCCCCGCGAAGTATGTTGCAAAAAAACTATGATTTGCTGCCCAGTTGCATAGTGCCGGCGGGAAGAAAGGTCAAGGCGCGCAGAGGGAGCAGAGCTGGGGATGAGGATGGTCGCCCGGATGACGTTTTTCTTGCCCTTTGGGCACTATTTTTTCGCCACGCTGGCGTTTGGAACACATCGCCGCCGACATCCGTAATACGACAAGCGCGTAACGGCTGCCGCCTCCCTCCGCGCCGCACAATTGCCGTTGACGACTGGTCTTCAGCCCAAGTCTTTGCCTTCTTTCGGAAATGGACGAGCGGCTCTTACGGAGCTTGCCCGCACGCGGGCAAGCTCCGTCGCCCGCCGCGCCCATGCGTTACTGCTTACGCGGGGGTGGTCCGGGGGGAATGCAAAGGGGGCTTCGGAGGGGGCGCAGTCCCCTAACAGGCCCCCTTTGCCGCCCGCCGCGCAGGCGGCCCAAACGGCAGGACGCCGCAAATCTATGTGCCCGAAGGGCGAAGCATTATCCTACCCGTCGTACCAGCCGGGCCGTTCCTCCGGCGCATCCGCCCGGCAGCCCTGCCAGAGATCGCGCGCGTCCAGGGCGCGCAGCAGGTAGCCCAGCAGCGGGCGCTTGCGCGCGGCCCAGGCCGGGGCCACCAGTTCGCCGGGCGCGGGATCGCTCTGCAGGCGGTGCATGACCAGGCGGGAGGGAATGCGCGGCAGAGCCGCGCAGAGCAGATCCACGTATTCGTCGCGCTCCAGGGGCAGGTAGTTTCCGGCCCGGTACTGCCGGGCCAGTTCCGTGCCTTTGGGCACATAGACGTTATGCAGCTTGAGGCCGTGCAGAGGCAGGCTCGCGGCCCAGTCCACGCTGGCCAGAAAGTCTGCCTCGCCTTCGCCGGGCAGGCCGGCCATCAGGTGCCCGCAAACCAGCAGGCCCCGGCCGGCGGCCTCGGTCACGGCCTTTTCCGAACAGGCCGCCGTGTGGCCCCGGTTGATCCGGGCCAGGGTGGCGTCATGCGCGCTTTGCAGACCCAGTTCCAGCCAGATTTCCGCCAGACCGGTTCCGCGCCCCGCCAGAGCCAGGGCATCCAGTTTTTCCGGGCTCAGGCAGTCGGGCCGGGTGCCCACTGCCAGGCCTCGGCAGCCCGGCAGAGCCGCCGCTTCGCGCAACAGGGCCTGCAGACGTTCCAGGGAACCGTAGGTATTGGAAAAGGATTGCAGATAGGCCAGAAAACGGCAGTCGGGGTCCGCGGCGTCGTACCTGCGCCGCCAGGCCCGCCACTGCTCCGCCAGGGACAGGCCGCGCGCGCCCAGTCCCGAACCCGAGCCCAGCGCGTTGCAGAAGACGCAGCCCTGCGTGGAAAGCAGGCCGTCGCGGTTGGGGCAGGCCGAACCGGCGTCAAGTGGAATTTTTTGCACCCGTGTGCCGTAGTTACGGCGAAAATACGCGGCCAGGGTATGCCAACGCGCCATGATATTTCGCCTTGTCGGCGGTCTGCAGGGGGTTCCGGGAGGATCGCGGGAGCCCGCCCGCCGGGACAAAGATTTTGAACCCGGCGCTCATCGTCTTGACTTCAGGCCCATTTTAGCCGAACAGTTTTCAGCTCTGATGACAAAATTATTTCCGGACCGTTGCCGCCGTGACGGTCCCGGAATGCCGTTCCCGCGTTGCCGGGACCATACGCATACCAGTACAGCGAGGCAAGCAAGAGTAATGTCCAAAATTCTGGATTTCGCACTGGGGTTGTTTTCCAACGATCTGGCCATCGACCTGGGCACGGCCAATACCTGCGTCTATGTCAAGGGTCAGGGCATTGTGCTGCGCGAGCCTTCGGTAGTGGCGGTCAAAAAGGATTCGCGCGGCAACAACGTGGTGCTGGCCGTGGGCCATGACGCCAAGCGCATGCTGGGCAGGACGCCCGGCAATATCTGGGCCATCCGCCCCATGAAGGACGGCGTCATCGCCGACTTTGAAGTGACCGAGGCCATGCTGCGCCACTTCATCGCCAAGGTGCACAACTCCCGCCGTCTGGTGCGGCCCCGGATCATCATCTGCGTGCCCACGGGCATCACCCAGGTGGAAAAGCGGGCCGTCAAGGAATCAGCCCAGTCCGCCGGAGCGCGCGAAGTCTACCTCATTGAGGAACCCATGGCCGCGGCCATCGGCGCGGATCTGCCCATTCAGGAACCCACTTCCAACATGGTGGTGGACATCGGCGGCGGCACCACGGAAGTGGCGGTGATCTCCCTTTCCGGCGTCGTCTATTCGCGCTCGGTGCGCGTGGGCGGAGACAAGATGGACGAAGCCATCATGACCCACGTCAAGCGCAAGTATAACATGCTCATCGGCGAATCCTCGGCGGAAGAAATCAAGATCAAGATCGCCTCGGCCTATCCCCTGGATCCGGAACAGCAGATCGAGGTCAAGGGCCGGGATCTGGTCACGGGCATTCCGCAGAACATCATCATCACCTCCGAGGAAGTGCGCAAGGCCATTTCCGAGCAGGTGGACAGCATCGTGCAGGCCGTGCGCATCGCTCTGGAACAGACGCCGCCGGAACTGGCCGCCGACATCGTGGACCGCGGCATTGTGCTCACGGGCGGCGGCGCGCTGCTCAAGGGCCTGGACCAGCTGCTGCGCGAGGAAACCTCCCTGCCCATCACCGTGGTGGACGATCCGCTCTCCACAGTGGTGGTCGGCACGGGCAAGGCTCTGGACAATCTGCATATTCTCAAAGAAGTCTGCATCGACTAGCTGCGTGACTTCCGTATTTTTTTCCGTGGGCGGCGTCGTGCCGGAAGCATCTTCCGGCATGGCGTCGTTCGCGTATGGAACCCAGCCTGAGGCGGGCACAATCCGGTGACACTGCGGCGTATTCTGATTTTCGCGGGCGTTTTGCTCATCCTTTTTCTGGGCATGTATTCCTGGAATCAGCGCACCCGCACTCTGGACGATCTCGCCGCCAACATCGGCCTGGAGCTGAGTGGCGCGGTGCTCAAACCCATGCGCGCCGTTGAGGACGTGGCCTCGGGCTTCTGGGAACGCTATTTCGATCTGGTGGCCGTGCGCGAAGAAAACGAACGTCTCAAGGCCAGGCTGGCTGATCTGGAATCCCGCCTGCTGGCCAACGGCGAGGATCTGGCCGAGCTCAAGCGCCTGCGCGCCCTGATCCAGCTGCCGGTGGACGAAAGCTGGCGGCCCCTGGGCGCGCGCGTGCTGGCCGGGCGCATGGGCCCCAACGCCGTACTAGACAGCATCACCATCAGCCGGGGCTACGCCACCGGCGGGCGGCCCGGCACGCCGCTGGTCACCCATCTGGGCCTGGTGGGCCGGGTGCTGCGGGCCAGCGCCCATACCGCCACAGCCCTCCTGCTCACGGACCCCGGCAGCCGCATCGCGGTTTTCTCGCAGAACAGCCGAGCTCTGGGCATTCTGGTTGGCCGGGGCACGGGCCGCAAGCTGGAAGTGAACTTTGTCCAGCGCGACGCCAACGTGAAGCAGGACGAAGTGCTGATCACTTCCGGCCTGGACGGCAAATATCCCAAGGGCATCCCCGTGGCCCGCGTGCTCAGCGTGGCCCCCTCGGACTATACCCAGTTCATGGCGATCTACGCCGAACCCCTGGTGGACCTCCAACATCTTGAAGAAGTGCTGCTGCTGGAACCCACGGGCATCGCGCAGCCGGCGGGCGAGCCCGAGGGGCCGCCGCCCGTCTTCGTGGGGCCGCCCTCGCCGCCCGCCGCCGTGACGCCATGAGCAAATTCCGCAACATCTGCTGGTGGTTTTTTTTCATAGCCGCAGCCATCTGCCTGCAAGCCCTGGCGCCGGGTCTGGACGTGCTGGCCGTGGGCATTATCATTCTGCTGCAGGAGCGGGACTACAAAAACATGCTCTGGCTGCTGCCGCTCTTCGTGCTGCTGCAGGAGGGCATGGGCACCCGGGTTTTCGGCGGGGTCATCGTCTGGTACGCGGCGGTCATCGCGTTGTTCAAGCTGGGTCGCTGGCTGTTTGAAGTGGAAAACTTCATTTTCATCTTTCTGCTTTCCTCCTGCCTGGGCGCGGCCTACTATGGCGTCGCCTGGCTCATGGCCCCGCTGCAGGATCTTCCTTTCAACGTGCAGGACACGCTGGACAAAAGCCTGATCCAGGCGCTCTTCCTGCCGTTCGCCTGGCGTCTGCTGATCGCCACGCGGCACTGGACCACGGATGATGAAGAGAAATAAGCTCCTCTCCGCGCCCGAAGCGCCGGACGCGCCGCCCCGCAAAAAAGAGGGCATCCGCTCCTGGCTGAAAATCCAGATGGACAGCGAGGGCTATCAGCCCCCGCGCGGAGGCGCCATACTCCTGCAGGTGCTGGTGGGCCTGCTTTTCTTCGTCCTTGTGGTCCGCTTCTGGTATCTTCAGGTCCACCGGGGCGAGGAATTCGCCCGCCAGGCCCAGGAAAACCGCCTGCGCCTGGAGCGCATCTTCGCCCCGCGCGGCCGCATCCTGGACGACAGCGGCAAGGTGCTGGCCGACAACCGCACGGCTTACGGCCTTTCCCTGGTGCGCGAGGACTGCCACGACATCCCGGCCACTCTGGCCCAGATCAGCGCCTGGTCCGGCATTCCCCTGCCCCAGATCTGGGAGAAGTACCAGCAGGACCGCTTCAAGGTGAAATCCTTTGAGCCCCTGCTGCTGATCACGGACATCGACTTTGACCTGGTGGCGCGCATCGAATCGGAAATCTACGCCTGGCCGGGTCTGGAAATCGTGGTCCGCACCAAGCGCAGCTATCCGGAAAAAGAACTTTTCGCCCACGTGCTGGGCTACGTGGCCGAGGCCAATGAGCAGGAAATGGCCAACGATCCGGCCCTGGCCATGGGCGATCTGGTGGGCAAGCAGGGCCTGGAACTGGAGCTGGAAAAACAGTTGCGCGGCCGCAAGGGCCTCTACGATGTGGAGGTGGACGCCCACGCCCGGGTGCTGGGCAAAACCCTGCGGGAAGAGCCGCGCGGCGGCCATGAAATGCGCCTCTCCCTGGACCGGGGCCTGCAGCAGGCGGCCTGGGACGCTCTGGACGGCGAAGCGGGCTGTGTGGTGGTCATGGAGCCGGATTCGGGCAAACTGCGCGCCCTGGTCACCTCCCCGGCCTACGACAATAACCTTTTCGCAGCGGGCATTTCCCAGCGGGACTGGGACGCCCTGCGCACCAGCAACCGCTTTCCCCTCCAGAACCGGGTGATCCAGAGCGTCTACCCGCCGGGTTCGGTCTGGAAGCTGGTCATGGCCGCCCTCTTTCTGGAGCGCGGCATCAATCCGCGCGAAACCGTGTTCTGTCCCGGTCAGGTCAAGCTGGGCAACCAGATTTTCCGCTGCTGGAAGCGCGGTGGTCACGGGGCCATGAACATGGAAAGCGCGCTGATCAATTCCTGCGACGTCTATTTCTACCTCATGGCCGAGCGTCTGGGCATTGACAAGCTTGAAGAATTTGCCAAAGCTTCCGGCTTCGGGAAGCCCACGGGCATTGACCTGCCGCATGAAAAATCCGGCCTGGTGCCCTCGCGCGAATGGAAAAAACGCCGCTTCGGCAGGCCCTGGGTGCGCGGCGAAACCTATAACGTCTCCATCGGCCAGGGCTACACCCTGGTGACGCCGGTGCAGGTGGCGGTCTATGTGGCGGCCATGCTCAACGGTGGCGATCTGCTCAAGCCGCAACTGCTCGACGACGCCCCGCGCGTGGTGCAAAGCCATATTCCGGCCAGGCCTGAAACCTTCAAGTTCGTGGTGGACGCCATGCGCAAGACCGCCGGCGTCGGCACGGCGCGGGTGGTGGGCCGCAAGGACGCCGACATGGGCGGCAAGACCGGCACGGCCCAGGTGGTCAAGCTGAAGATGGCCGCCGGCGACCGCCGCCTGCGCTCCTCGGAAATGGAATACGCCCAGCGCGACCACGCCTGGGTCGCCACCTGGGGATCCAAAAACGGCAAAACTTACGTGGTGGTGGTCATGGTGGAGCACGGCGGCGGCGGTTCCAGCGTGGCCGGGCCGGTGGCCAAAAAGATTTACGACTATCTCTTCGGCCCGGATACGGGCGCGCCCGCGCCGTCCCCGGCGGCGGAACCCCGCACCGGTCAGCGGCAGGCGGGCCAGGGACGCGCGGACTAGCGGAAGCCTATGGATAAACGCCTTTTCAGCTACATCAACTGGGGCCTGCTGGCCTGCATGCTGCTGCTCTATTTTCTGGGCGTGGGCAATCTGTACTCCGCCAGCGGCACGCGGCTGGGGGACGGTCTGGCTTTCTCCGGCTTTTACCAGCGGCAGCTGATCTGGGGCGTGTGCGGTCTGGCCTGCATGCTGCTGGCCATGAGCTTCGACTACCGCCAGTTGCGCAATCTGGCCTGGCCCTTTTTTCTGATCACTCTGGTGCTGCTGCTTCTGGTGCCCGTGGCGGGCAAAACCGTTTACGGGGCCAAACGCTGGCTCTCTCTGGGCTTTATGAGCATCCAGCCCTCGGAACTGGCCAAGCTGGCGGTGCTGGTGCTGGCCGCGCGCCTGCTGGCCCGTGACGGCCGCCCGCTGGGCTGGAAGGATTTCATGGCCGTGCTGGCCGTGGGCCTGATTCCCTCGGCCCTGATCATTACCCAGCCGGACCTGGGCACCACCCTGATGATATTGCTGATTCTGGGCGGCATGATCCTTTTCCACGGGCTCAAGGGCTATGTGCTCAAAACCTGCCTGCTGGCGGCGCCCTGCGCGGCGGCCTTCATGTGGTTCGTGGGCATGCACGACTACCAGCGCCAGCGCATCCTGACCTTTCTGGACCCCGGCAACGATCCGCGCGGCACGGGCTATCACATTCTGCAATCCCGCATCGCCATCGGCTCGGGTCAGCTCTGGGGCAAGGGTTTCAGGGAAGGCACCCAGAGCCAGCTCCGCTTTCTGCCGGAGCGCCATTCGGACTTCGCCGTGGCCGTGTTCGGCGAGGAATGGGGTTTCGCGGGCTGCGTGGCCCTGGTCACCCTGTTCTGCCTCTTCCTGCTCTCCATCTTTTCCACGGCGGTACAGGCCAAGGACCGCTTCGGCAGCATGCTGGTGGTGGGGGTCTTCTTCTATTTCTTCTGGCAAATTTTCATCAATATGGGCATGGTCATCGGACTGATGCCGGTGGTGGGCATTCCTCTGCCCTTCATCAGCTACGGCGGCAGCGCCACTCTGGTCAACTTCACCCTGCTGGGCATTGTGCTCAATGTCTCCATGCGGCGCTTCATGTTCAAAGGATAAGCAATAATGGCGAAATGGGGGGTACCCGTGGGCAAGGATGAAATAGCATATCTCGGCTCGGACACCGTCTACGAAGGCAAACTCACCTTCAAGGGCACGGTGCGCATTGAAGGCAAATACACCGGCGAAATAACCAGCGACGGCACGCTGAACGTGGGCAAGGACGCCCAGGTGGAAGGCACGCTGAACGTGGGCGAACTGCTGCTCTCGGGCCGCTTCAGCGGCGAGGTCACGGCCAAGCGCCGGGTGGTGGTTTATGCCTCCGGCGTACTGGAGGGCACCTTGCAGACGCCCAATCTGCTTACCGAGGAAGGCGGCGTCATTGAGGGCCAGGTGATTATGAAGAATCCCGGCAAGCTTCCGGCCAAGAACCAGTCGGGCGGCGCGGACGCCTGAGATTTCGGCTTGCTTCCGCAAGAGGCGTGTAAATCCGGCCTCCGGAATAAGCGGGCGCCCCTCTGAACGCCGGGGCGGAACGAAGCGCGGGCGTCGACAACAGCGCCGCGGCGTGAGAGCCTTTCAACATTGAACTGCTCTCAATTCTTCACTTGCCCGGCATGCGGCCGTCTCGTCGTCCTCTCTGATTCCCAGGACGCCCCAATCGCCCGCTGACGGGAAACCTGCGCCCGTGGGCATGGCGTCCCCGCCGCGCGGCCCCGTAAAAGCCCCGTCACGCCGCATTGCCTGATCGTAAAAAATAGACCATACTTTTTGGAGGTCCGGCCTTCGCCGCAACCATGAACCACGTCCGCGCCGCTCCGCCGACGGCGGAGCGGCGCGGTTCACAGTTTTCCTCAAGGAGGCAAACATGGCACAAGATTATTTCCGCGCGCTCAGGGACGTGGCGCTGGTGATTAATTCCAGTCTCGAGCCCAAGGACGTTCTGCATAAAATAACGGAGCAGACCGCCGTCACCATGGGCTGCAAGGCCAGCACCATCCGCCTGCTGGACAGCACCGGGCGCTTCCTGCTGCCCAGCGCGGCCTTCGGACTTTCCAACACCTACATGCGCAAAGGCCCGGTGGAGGTCAAACGCAGCGGCATGGACAGTGAAGTGCTGGCGGGCAAGACCATCCATCTCAAGGACGCCACGGCCGACGGCCGCTTTCAGTACCCCGAATCGGCCAAGGCCGAAGGGCTGGTTTCCGTGCTCTCCGCGCCGTTAATGGCGGACGGCAAGGCCATCGGCCTGATCCGCGTCTATTCCGACGTGGAGCGCGAATTCACCCCCGACGAGCAGACCTTTATGGAAGCCGTGGCCGCCGTTTCGGCTCTGGCCATTGAAAACGCGCGCCTGCACGAGGCCCTGCGCAACAATTACGAGTTGATGGCGAAACATGCCTACTCGGTCTACGAAGACTAGCCGCATTTGGCCTTTTTTGCCGCTGACCGCGTTGAACGTCGTTTTTTATTCGGTCATGGACGAGAAGAGTCCACTCCCTGCCTAAAAAACTCGTTCGCCTTGTCAGTGACAAAAAATTCTCAAATGTGGCGGGGCAATCCCGAATTTTCCCTCTATAGCGTGAGGATACAGCATATGAAAAAAGTCAAAGTGGGCATCAACGGCTTCGGCCGCATCGGCCGCCAGGTTTTCCGCGCCCTGCACAAGAGCTACAAGGACCGCGTGGAAGTGGTGGCCATCAACGATCTTTTCGACGCGGAAACCAACTTCCATCTGGCCGAATACGACTCGGTCTACGGCCGGGCCTTCCTGGACGCCAAGGTCAACGGTTCGGAAGTGAGCGTGGGCGACTGGAACATCCACTGCTTTGCCGAGCGCGATCCCAAGCAGCTGGCCTGGGCCGCTCACGGCGTGGACGTGGTGGTGGAGAGCACGGGCATTTTCCGCACCGCGCCGCAGGCGGGCGTGCATCTGGACAACGGGGCCAAAAAGGTCATCATCACCGCCCCGGCCAAGGAAGAAGACATCACCATCGTCATGGGCGTGAACCAGGAGCAGTACGATCCGGCCAAACACCACATCGTGTCCAACGCCTCCTGCACCACCAACTGCCTGGCCCCGGTGGCCCTGGTGCTGCAGCGCGAGTTCGGCATCCAGATCGGCAATATGGTCACCATCCACTCCTATACCAACGACCAGCGCATCCTGGACATGGCCCACAAGGATCTGCGCCGGGCCCGCGCCGCGGCCTGCAATATCATTCCCACTTCCACGGGCGCGGCCCAGGCTGTGGCCAAGGTCATTCCCGAGCTCAAGGGCAAATTCAGCGGCTATTCGCTGCGCGTGCCCACGCCCACGGTGTCGGTGGTGGACTTTTCCGGCATTCTGGAAAAACAGACCGATACCGAAACCCTGCTGGGCAAGCTCAAGGAAGCCGCCGAAGGCTATCTCAAGGGCGTGCTGGAATACAACGACAAGGCCCTGGTTTCCATGGACTTCAAGGGTAATCCGGCCTCGTCCATCCTGGAATCCTCCTACACCACCGTGCAGGACGGCCGCATGGTCAAGGCTGTGGCCTGGTACGACAATGAATGGGGCTATTCCAACCGGGTCTGCGATCTGGTCTGCCTGATGCAGGACAAGGGCCTCTAGATGTAATGTTCCAATAGGTTGTTCACCCTGCCTCAAGCCGGTAAAGCTGGAGTTGACAGACAACAGTAAACCGAGCCGAGGACAGGGTGAACAGCCATAAGAATGCCAAATTGACTGCACGCGGTCGA